>NZ_JAUBVE010000021.1:0-92611 GCF_036705715.1 Microcoleus sp. AT3-D2
AATATGGCACAGGCACAACGGCTCGCGGGCTATGGTCTAGACGTTTTGAAGAAGCTGTTTAGAATGAAATAGCCCTGGTATAAATACGGCCATAATTAGTATTTAAGTCCCATTCAGGGGGCGCAGGCAATTTAAAATTAGGGAAAAATGTTTTGACCGCTAATTGGGTCAGCGATAAAGCGACAATTAGTGCGATCGCTATTCCGAGACAGCGCAGCAATATGCTGTCTAAGTCCTGATTTCCGGTAGATTTGATGCAGTGTAAAATCCACACGCCAGTCAGCGAACCCGGAACGCTGCCCAAAGCCAGCCACTTAACTACTTGCAAGTCGAGGGTTTTGTGCTGCCAGTGTTTGAAGCCGCCAACAACTTTCATCATTGTAGCAGCTACGACATCCGAACTAATAGCAATTGATGCCGGAATTTGGAAAACAAAAATTAACATTGGGGTGATGGGCGAGGCTCCGCCAACTCCGGTCAAACCAACGATAATGCCCACGAAAAAGCTGAGAAACGATAGCAATAAGTAGTTCACGATTATGCCCAAAAACTGTGTATTTAAGCGCTGCTAACCAACAAATAGATAATTTTGGCGGCTACTGCCACACAGTAACATAGGAAAAATTTTATCCGCAATTCAATATTTTTTCCACTAACTTTGCTCTTAAACGCTGACAATCAACCTCTGGTTTAGCTACAATTTTAGTTTTTAAAGGAACCATATCACAATAAATAAATCAACATAAATTATAGTAAAACTTTTTATAAAATTCTTGTATTTGCCTGTGTAAGTGATTTAAAAACGTCGATTTATTCATGGTTGATGTTTTGTATTATACCTTAAATTGACGAGGATCGCAGGTAAAATAAAGTAGAGGTTAACCGACTGTTTACCCGAACAAAAATCGGGAGTATCGAAAACATTAAAATACAGTGTATTCCAGGTTTATTAAGTACACCTGGAATACGCTGTATTCAATTGCCAGAAGTAACCAGCCTCAGATTTTTTTAAACCAGACTTCCTTAAAGCCCTTCAAAATCTAGTTACTTCCTTGCTTTTTGTGACTGGCAAACTGACCTAACAGAGGCAATCTGAGCCGCTTTTCCTACTCCTGAACGGCCAGTAATGGCGGAGGCGAGGCGATAGCTCCACACAGACTTCCTTGCTCAGTCGTGAAACTCAGGGCAGTAATATTTAGGAGCCAGAGCGTTAAGCGCATCAACTTCAGCATTGCCTTGAGGTTGCAGCAAGTCGATCGACATTCCCCCACTGAGCGCATTACATATCCCGCGCGCACGTTCGATAGCAGCTTGGGGATTTCGCTGAAGGCGAGACACGGCATCGGATGAGGATGAATTGAGCCGTTTGCTCAACGATTGTTGGTAATTATTAATAAAAGCCTGATCATTTGACCCTAAAGCGATCGGGCGACCACTGCTACTACGTCCACAAAGCTTACCTAAGTCGATCGTTCGACCATCACTCGTCTGTATATAGCAAACGTAATCAACCGATGTTTGAGCGACTGAACCACTAGATTGACATAGGTCAACGCCAAAGGCGATCGACATCATTACCAAAGAATAAAACACTCGTTTCGACTGGCGGACATATTGCACTACTCTTCAAACTCCCACAAACCGTTAAATTTTCATCAGCTTATAGAGAACCCACACCGAATGTTGCCACAATCCAGCGTGATTCGCCATATTCTGCATAGTGCGAACATTAAGCGTTTTACACCCAAATAAATGCCCGCACTACAAGACAGTAATGTTATGCTCCTCGTTGAGACTTCCAAGGGCCCCAAATGGCAAACGTGATGCCTGGGGTTTGGATATTAACGAACATAGTGTTACCATCCGGCGAGAAGCAGGCTCCGGCAAATTCCCGATCGTTGATAGCATTTTTTGCCAGACGATACAGTTCCCCCTTGGGAGTTACGCCCACCACGAACTGCTCATCATCGCCATCCTCGCAAATTATCAGATCACCATGAGGTGCCACAACAATGTTGTCAGGGCCATCGAGTTCGTCAGCCGATTGAGCCTCAACAAAAAGTTCGATCGTATCTCGATCGGGAAGATACCGCCAAACCTGACCAAATCCGTTCGGTCTGCCATTGGCGTCAACAGAGCCACCGTCCGAACAACAGAAGTAAACTTCACGATTGCCGTACCAGATACCTTCCCCACGAGTAAACTGGGCAGCACCTTTACCGAAACCTTCTACCCGTACCGTATCCGTAGCAGGGTCAGGATTGTCAATTGTCACCCATTCCACCGGCATCGGTTGGCCCTTGGGAAACCCTGCAAAAGTTTTTGCCTGAGACATATTCTTAATCTTCAGCGCTTGGAGAGTACCCCCTGCGCTTAAATTGTTCCGTTGAGATGGGATAAAGCGATAGAAAAGGCCATCTCCTCGGTCTTCAGTCTCGTAGACAATTCCGGTTTTGGGGTCGATCGCCACCGCTTCATGGTTAAACCGTCCCATCGCAACTAAAGGTACGGGATTCACAGGAGTTGTTGCTTGAGCCGGCACTTCAAAGTTGTAGCCGTGCAGTTGAGATACATTTGTCGCATTGCCAGGTCTATTAGTCGCCGGAGTCGAGACATTTTCCTCGCAAGTAATCCAAGAACCCCAGGGAGTCGGGCCGCCCGCACAATTTCGATAGGTACCGCTAAGCGAAGCGTAGTGCTTGATGAGCTGACGATTGGGTCCAACCTGTAGTGTGGTTGTCCCCCCTTTGCAAAGAGGATCGTAAGGATTTGGGCCCACAACTTGTGTTGAAGAATTCGGACTCAGTTCGTGATTGCGAACCAGAATCACCGTGTTTTGGGGACCTGGAAAAGCCGCCATGCCATCGTGACCACCGGGCACAGGGGAACCGTCACTCATCATTTCGCCCGTTCGTGAAAAAGCCCGATACTGAAACCCACGGGGTAAATCTAACAATCCATTCGGATCGGCTACGAGAGGGCCATACCCTCCCCCAAATACTGATTGACCATTGGCTTTTCTGGCATAAAGCGCTTCTAGAGGAGACATCATCAAAGTGCCAGCAGCGCTCGCTCCTGCCAAGGTAAAAAACTTTCGTCGTGATAGTTGCATCAGCTTTTCCGGTGAATTAAACAAAGCATACTCAACCTGCATCAAGACCAAGATAAGGTTGGTTTAACTTCTCATTAAGGTTGTCTCATAGTTGTTAAAAGTCAATCTCTGTAGCTCGTAACTGCTCGACGAACCTGACTGTTCGTTGCTCTGCCTGTTCAGAACCCATTGACGTTTTTTAACTAGGGAGTTGTAGGGGAGACAGCAAGTTAATCAGCATTCTAGAAAAACATTTCCCTAAAATGAATGTAGGTGTCTTCAATTTGACTTATTTAGGATAATTTCTAACATTTATGAGACTTTGGTTGCCGTATTAACTTTTTAATTTTGCTATAGTAAACATTGTTTTTAACAGCTTATATTTCTTCAACCTCTACCCAGATAATAGCCACTTCAAAAGTGAGATAATCCCATCCCCGTGAATTCCTTCCCCTAATACCTGTGCTTGCACTTTACCAAACTGCATCATAACGCCGGGTTCTCCAGCGTTGACTAGGACAAAAAACTTAGAAATAATAGCTAAAAAAACTATCACTAGAGTTGGTTTAACAACTAGGTCAACCTCTTTATTTTTTTTCTTGCTGGATTTGAGGGAGTCAACGTTAATGCTGGACTCTCAAACCACCCTACACCCCGATCGCACTTAATTATCTGCTCAATATTGACTGAATAGATATTTTATTTTCCTGCCATCAACAACTGTTCAAAATCCGCTGCAGCCAAAGGAGGGCTAAACAAATAGCCTTGCATCATATCGCACTTATAGCGCCACAGAAAATCTTTTTCGGCTTCCGTCTCAACTCCTTCGGCAATTACCTCAAGACAGAGACTGTGGGCCATTTCAATAATAGCTTTCACAATCGCTGCGTTTGTGCAACCATCGGTTATCTTGCTGATAAAACAGCGGTCTATTTTTAAAGTATCGAAGGGGTATTGCGTCAGATAGCTTAAAGAAGAATACCCAGTGCCGAAATCGTCAAGAGATATACAAACTCCCAAATTTTTCAAGTGTTGTAAAGTCGCGATCGCACTTTCGGCATCTTCTACCATCAAACTTTCTGTCAGCTCTAATTCCAAACTGCTCGCTTCCAAACCAGTTTCTGCTAAAATTTGGGCAACTCTACTGCTGAGATCAGGTTGGTGAAATTGGCGCGGCGACAGATTTACCGCTATTCGGAGTGGAAAACCAGCATTTTGCCAAACTTGCATTTGCCTGCAAGCTGTATGCAACACCCACTCGCCTAACTGTATAATGAAGCCAGTTGCTTCGGCATGGGGAATAAATTCTGCGGGTGAAATCAGCCCTTTTTCTGGATGTACCCAGCGCACTAAAGCTTCTGCGCTCATAATTTTACCCGTCTGGACATTGACTTGCGGCTGATAGTAAACTTGGAATTCTTCTCGTTCCAGTGCGTTGCACAAACAAGTTTTTATCTGATCTAATTTGTCGGCCGTCTTTTGGGTATATTCGCTGCTTTGCGATCGCAAAGTATTGTACTGTTCGGCGACAGCTTCTTGTTTTTTCAAGCGACTCGATATCGCACCCACAAGTTCAGCTTTACTAAAAGGTTTAGTCAGGTAATCATCTGCGCCCAATTCCATACCTTGCCGCATCTCAGAGCGATCGGCTTTACCGGTAAGAAAAACAAAAGGTACTGTAGCAGTAACAGGATTAGATCGCAAGGCCATCAGCACCCCATACCCGTCAAGTTCTGGCATCATCACGTCGCAAATAATCACGTCGGGAACATTTGACACCGCCGCATATAAACCTTTTGCTCCATTTTCTGCACCCGTCACGTCGAAACCTTCAGCTTTGAGGAGTTTGAGAATATTCTCCCGAATTACTTGCTCGTCCTCAATCACTAGAATCTTTTTCATACGTCATTCCCTGAAAGCGGTATAATTGATAGGCGTTACTGAACGCGATAAGCGTCCCAATAACTGAGAACGCACAGCTCGATCGGCCCAACAGCCGAATATTTTCCGACACAAATAGCAAACGCCTGAAAACACTAATTTTTCAAGCACAACTAGATTAATGTTTCTCTGCTTAGTCAGTGCCGTCCGTATTATTACGAGGTTAATTAATAATCTCTCAACTAATTCTAGGCGATCGATAGTTAGCAGCGCCTTAAATAACTGCTAAACTAATTGTGCCACCTGAACGATTGTCTGCAAACAATCTCAGCCTATTTATACCACTTGCCAAAAACCCTGCAACTGCAAGCAAGTTCCAAACCCTTGCGGAGTCAGTCTTCCCCATTTTTAAATGTAAAATCTCAACTTTTCAATCTCAAATGGTATTACCTACTGGATTCCCTGAACCCGCACAGATTGGGGTCATAGAAGTTAAGCAATATCCTCAGTACCGCGCTGTCACCTACACCCACGCGGGCGATTTGCGACAAGCAACTGGCATCGCCTTCAATCCCTTATTTCAACACATCAGCAACAATCAAATTGCGATGACAACGCCAGTAGAAGCGCGCTACACCCAAACTTCCGGGCAAATCGATGCAGTTCCCCAAGCAGAAGTTTCGTTCCTCTATCCCGCACCAAATATCGCCCCCAGCAGCGTTAATTCCGCTGTAGAAATCACGGATACTTCGCCGATGACGGTTGTCAGCATCGGCGTGGGCGGGGCCTACACTTGGGAAAGCTACGAAAATAACCTCCAGAAACTCAAAGATTGGCTTCAAGAACATCCTGAATACGAAATAGTCGGGCCGCCGCGCCGTTTTTTTTACAATTCCCCGATGACGCCGGAAGCAACTAAAATCAGCGAGGTACAAATTCCGATCAAGTGCCGCTGACGTGAACAACTAATTCGCGAATGTGACCCCGCTGGCGGTGTTCCCACAGGTAAATGCCCTGCCAAGTTCCTAACAGCAACCTGCCGCGATCGATCGGGATTTGTTCGGAAGTATGAGTCAGCGCAGTGCGAATATGCGCCGGCATATCGTCTGGGCCTTCCGCATCGTGAATGTAGCGATCGTCCTCCGGTACCAGTTTAGCTAAAAAGTTAGCCAAATCCTTAAGTACATCCGGGTCAGCATTTTCTTGAATCACCAAACTAGCAGAAGTGTGGCGCAAAAATAAACTACAAAGTCCCGTTTTAATACCTGAATTCGCCACCGCCTCTTCTATCTTAGGAGTGATTTTGCACAGAGATTTCCCTGTAGTTTGAATCTTGAGTATCTGTTGATAGTGATTCATTAGATTTTAGATTTTAGATTTTGGATGAGACTGATGCAAAAGTCTTCTGTCGGCGGAGGTAGACTTTGTTTGTGTACGATCGATTTCTAATCGCACTTATGAAAAATAGTCTACAACAGCTTGGGCGATATCCTCCGTACCGTTTTTATCCAATTTATCCGACAAACAGGGCGGATGCAGCGGTTGTCGCAAAAACTCCCAATCCCCCTCAAAAAACTCCGTCACCGTCAAAATTTGATGTTCCGCATAATTTTGAATCCCTTCCAGCAACACCGCAGCTTCTGCAAAACCTTCTCTCATTATAGAAACAACAGGTATTTCCAAGCGCAAAGCTTCCGCAAAAGTGCTGTATCCCGGTTTAGAAACTAAGCGCCCGCAGACAGGCATAATATCAACCGGACGCGGTAAAATCGGGAAAGATTGTGCAAAATCCTGATTTTTGACATAAATCAAATTCGGCAAATCGGGAGCTCCCGCATCAAAAGTAATAAATTGCCAGTCCCTAAATTGCTGTAAATTTTGATAAGGAATTTCCTCTAAACCCAATCCGCCGAAAGTCAACAATACAGTTTTTTCCAGCGGTGTTTCGATTCCGAATACTTCCCGGACTTTATCGTTAGTGTAGCGAGGATTGCCGCCAGTCAAGCCCACATCTTGAATATTTGGGAAAGCTGCCATCGGTTCGTGCAAAGGAAGACGAAAAAGCCGATCGCACATTCCGAAACACTCACCAATCCAATCTGCCATTTCTACAAATTCCCCGCCCCAATCGCGATAGATAAAATCCCACCCAAAATTGCTCATCATCCAGCAAGGAACCCCAGCCGCTGCCGCCATTCGCGTTGCCAAAGGAGGAATGTCTGCCAGCACCAAACCCACCCGATTTTGCTTGAGAAAATTAACTTCGCTGGCGATTAGGGAATTTTGCTTTTTCCGAATTTCCCGTAATTTTTCCAGCGTCGCGTCTTTATCCATATTCAAACTGTCAGCTTGCACGACTCCGACATCAAAAGCGCGGGGACGGTGGATAAAGTCCCCACTAATATAAGATTCTAGCAGCCAGCGAGGTGCTGTTGTTGTGATAATTAGTAAGATATCGGGATTTAATTCTTGAATTTTTGCAGCTACGGAGGAGACTCGGACAGCGTGCCCGAATCCGTGATTTGTGATGGCAATATATAATGTTGGTCGAGACATTGATAATAGGGAATTGGGAATTGGGAATTGGGCATCGGGCATCGGGCATCGGGAATTGGAGGTAGAGACTGGAAGGCAACAAGGCCAAGCTTCAAGCGACGCACAACCAACAATGACACAATTAATAACTAATGACTATCGAATATGCAAGAACTCATTAATCGGACGCGCCCTCAGACCAAACAGGCAATTGATTAATCTTGTCCAGGGTTATATCTACATACTTTTTACCGTCCCCCGCCAGATTTTCCCCAAAATATCCCTCATCGCCGTCGTGCTTGTGAGGGCCGCTCAAAGCT
Source organism: Microcoleus sp. AT3-D2 (assembly GCF_036705715.1). Classification (NCBI taxonomy): domain Bacteria; kingdom Bacillati; phylum Cyanobacteriota; class Cyanophyceae; order Oscillatoriales; family Microcoleaceae; genus Microcoleus; species Microcoleus sp. AT3-D2. The sequence continues at coordinate 7,828 of NZ_JAUBVE010000021.1, forward strand.
GCTGCATAGCGGCCTTGCAAACGAGCTTGATTGAACGGAGAAGTCGCGTACCAGTACCAGCGACTCGGAAAAACTATGCCGCCAATGTCCTCAATTGAATCGCGAGTGCCGCGAAAGTGGAAAATGCGATCGGCCTCTGCAAAACCATTTTCTCCCGAAAACACGCCCCCAACCGAAACAACCGTAATTTCTGCCTTCAGCCATTCTTTAAGATAACGAGTAGCACCCAAAGCAACTTGTGCGCCGCCGCTTGTGCCAATTAAAATAACTTTCAAAGGTTTTTGAGGATTAACTGTAATCGGAGATTTAGCATTCATGCGATCGATAATTGCATTAGTAATTCCCTGATTGTATGCAAAGCCGTAGCGATAATCTAGAGAAATTGCAAACCTCCAGAGATTGCGAATTTTGATGAATATATCCCCCGCAATCGGCCCGCTTTTTGCCTGTGCTGCAAACCGCCAAAAAGGAGCTAGCCACCGCTCTCCTCCTAAACTTTGGTTAGAAGCCGAATAAGGAAAAACATCGCCCACTGCTACGCACTGCGGGTGACTTTCAACTAAACGCTTGAGAAAAAATGCTTCTCCCGGTGTTAATTCGTCCCCCGAAAAATCGCCAACTCCCGGTAAAAATATGATATAACAATTGAGCGGCGAAGACTTGCGGGCTTCTAGATTGCCGTTTTTCTGGGGCAATATCTCCGGCGGATTTTTCTTGATACCAAACGTTTCGGCACTTTGATTCAGCCACCATATAACAGTCCCCACTGGCGAAAGGATGCCCCAAATTATCAGGATTACACCTGCGATGAGCAACAAATTTAAACTTCCCCCGCGCAGCCATGCAAGTATCCGTAAAATCAATCTTAGCATTTAATAAAATCTGGTAGAATGCCAATTAATTACCTAATTACGTAGAAATAGTTCGGTGATTCTGCTGTATTAGACATTATTTTGTAAAAGTTGTCAACTATCTTGAGGAGCAGGAGTTCAACGTGAAGGGAGAAGATTCAATTGCAGGTTTGGGCGCAACGCTTTGGAATGCACTTTCTTTGAACGGCAATTTTTACGAAAAAACTCCCTACACTCGCAGAACTAAGCGGATAGCTTTAACAATTGTAATTTTAGCTGCGGTGTCCCGCGTGTTGGGCAGTGCAGTCATCTTGTTAATCAACCGAACTGAGCCATCAGTATTATTTCTAGGACTTTGGATAGAGGGTTTGGCTGTCGCGGGGGGTTATTATTTTTGGACTTTCACTATCTTTAAAATCGGGGAGTGGCTGAAACCGGGTCACGTAGCTTATAGGGAGTTGTTGGTTCCGATCGGCTTTGCCTACGCCCCTCAAGTGCTGAATTTCTTAACGTTAATTCCTTTGCTCGGAGAAGGAATTGAGCGGATATTAGTTGTGTGGAGTTTGCTAGCTGTAATTGTGGCGGTTCGACAAGGTTTGGATATTAAAACTCGCTGGGCGGTGTTAATTTGTTTTGTGGGTTGGCCGTTGATTCAAATTGCGATCGGCTTTGTGGAAGTATTTGAACAGTTGCTTTCACGATGGCTTTAATTAATCAATACGGAAGCAGTATAGTAAACTCGGTGCCCTCTCCAGGTGTCGACTTGCAAATTAGCTTTCCTCTATGTTGTTCTACCACAATTTGATAACTGATAGACAATCCCAAACCAGTCCCCTTACCTACCTCTTTAGTAGTAAAAAACGGGTCGAATATTTTACCCCGCACCTCCGAACTCATACCCACACCATTATCAACTATGCGAATCGCTACTTGATTGCCTTCCCCGACTTCAGTCCCAATCTGAATTGTTCGAGTGTGTGTCGAGTCAACTTTACTCCCTCTTTCGCGAGACAAAGCATCAATAGCATTAGTCAGTACATTCATAAATACCTGATTAATTTCTCCCGGATAGCAGTTCACTAAAGGCAAATTTTCGTACTCCTTAATCACTTGAATATCAATTAATTTGTGATCCAAAATCATCAACGTGCTGTCGATACCTTCGTGGAGATTAACCCATTTTCTATCTGATTCATCTAGTCGAGCAAAGTTTCGCAGCGACAGCACAATATCGCGAACCCTCGCAGCACCAATTCTCATGGAATCAATCATTTTAGTGAAATCATTCATCAAGAAATCTAAATCTATTTCCTCACTTTTATTTACTATTTCGGAATCGTAATCTGGGTATTTATTTTGGTATAAACATATTAAATCTAGTAAGTTTTGAGCGTATTCATTGGTATAGTGTAAATTTCCATAAATAAAGTTAATCGGGTTATTAATTTCGTGAGCAATTCCCCCTACCACTTGCCCTAAACTGGACATTTTTTCACTTTGAATTAGCTGCAATTGAGTGTGGCGGAGTTCTTCCAATGCAGTATGCAAATTCTCAGTTCTTTCGGCTACTCGCGTTTCCAGAATAGTATAAAAGCGAGCATTTTCTAGAGAAATAGCTGCTTGTGCAGACAAGATTCCCAAAATTTCTAGCCTGTCGCTAGTAAAAGCACCCTTTGTTAAATTGTTTTCTAAATAAAAAATTCCCGTAAGGTTGCCTTGATGGATAATTGGCAATACCAGGATAGATAGGGGTTGATTGGAAACAATATAAGGATCAAATTGGAATTGATCGGCTCGCGTAGCATCATCTAAAACCAAGTATTTTTGGGTTCTTTCTACGTAGTTAATCAATGAAATTGGGAGGCTCTCCGATTCTGCAATCGGGAGAGATTGTAACACGTTTACATCATTAAACTGACCCGTAAGCCCAGCTTCTATGAAGAATTGATTACCTGTCTTGGCAAGAAATAATACTTTTTGAGCGCCTGCGTTTTCCTTTACAAGCTGTACGAGTTTCTCTAGCAAACGGCTGAGAATAATTTCGCTCGAAACAGCTTGAGATGCTTTGACAACTGTGGACAAATCCAGCACCAAACTATTGTTAATAGTAGTTTTGGCAGTCGTGAGATCAACATTTTTAGATATTGCTCCTTGATTGCGATCGACTAAATAATGATAACGGGATTCTAAGTCTTTAACTTTGGCTGTAGCTCCCCAGGGGATGTAAGCATAATAAGCTTTGGTCAGATAAGCTCGAGCACATATCTCTTTATCCAAAGATTGATAAAACTCTCCAGCTAATTCATAAGCTAATGCTTCTTCGTGGATGTAACCGTTAGCAGCCGCTCCTTTAATAGCTAAGTCATAATAATCCATGGCGGCAAGTTTATCGTTGATAACTCGCGCTTTTTCTGCTTCGACTAACTCGTATTTATGCTGATAATTCATGGGTGCATGGTAGGCCCACTTTTTCATAAGTTGCTGATTAGAGTTAACAATAGCTAGGGAGGCTTCTTGATTGTCACTGTGAGGATAATGAGCGAGGAGGGCCAGCGAATAGTAGAAATTGTGTACCCCAACAGTGATTAAGCCGATCGCCCCATCTGCATATTCTGCCGCTAATTTACCGCGGGCAACAGCCGGAGCATAATCTTTAAATAAATAAAGCAGCATCAATTTAGCAACATAAGCTGCAAACAGCGACATTCGATTATTTTCTTCCTGCCAACGCGATATCACAGCCGGTTCATCCAAACTGTCGCTAACTAATCGTACTTCCTCTGCTGTTTTGCTTCTTAAGCTTGAAGCAATTACTTGCCAGATTTTAGCATAACCTATGGCAAATTCGTGTTTATTTTTTAGCAAGAATTCCATATAAATTCTTTGTTTCTCCTTGACATATTCTACCGATTCTCCAACCAAAAATATATTGGTAATGTAGTGCATAGAATTATAAATTGCCCATTCTAAATCCCCAGTATCTACACCAATTTTTAGCCCTTCTATAAACGAAGCAAGTGTATTTTTAGTAGACTCTTTCCAGATTCTTATATGAGCATTAAACATTACATAAACCTTAGCTTTTTGTTGGGTAGCATTAAATTGTTCTAGCAGCTTTAAAGCGATTAGTCCAGCGTAGTAGCCAGCTTCGATGTCGCCTTCGACGCCGCATAGGATCGTTCCATAAAGAGTATAGGGAAAAGTAGCTAATGCTGAATGACCGTGATCGATACAAAGATTAACCATAGTCAAGACGAGAGAGGACACAATTTCTGGTTTTGCAATATAAGCAGGAGGATAGAGGGCTGTCAAGATTTCCATAGCTGCCAGTTGATAAGGATCTGTCATAACTGGCAGGTTTTCTAATTCCTCAATTCGCGGCAATTTTGGCACTGCAATGGTTTGCTGAGCTAATAGGTTTACTCCTAGCATTGCCAGCACTTCTAGACCTGTTTCAACAGCTTTTAGCATCTGGCTTTGAGCCTGATAAAATAGGATTCTTAGCTGATACACTTTCACTATGTCAAGCTGGTTTTTAGCCGATCGCAAAACCACTTCCGCCAAATTTTCTGCTGGCTGGAAGTTCGTGTTTAAATATTCCGCTTCCAGCGTCTCTACATACAACCGCAGCGTCATGCTATAGTTGCGATCCCAGCTATCAGGTGCTAATAACGAAATTCCCACATTCAAATACTTAACAGCGGGTTCATAAGCGTTAGCTGCTTTTGCCTTATGTCCAGCAATTAAATTTAATTCGGCTAATTCATCTTTTCCTGATTGCAGGCTGAGACAATCAATTCCTACATTCAACTGGTTAATAATATCAAAAATTCTCTCTTCTACTTTATCGGCGGGCGTATTTTCCAACAGCAATTTACCGATGCTAAGATGAGTCGCTTTCTTTTCATCATCAGGAATCAGCGAATATGCAGCTTGCTGGACACGATCGTGCAAAAATTTATAGCTGACTCGCGAAGAATCGAAAGTTAAATTAACTCCGGCTTCTCCATCTAAAAATAAAGGAATGAGGTAACTCTCATTCAATGGAAGTATTAACCCCGCTTGCAAAGCATCCCAGAGTTCAGTCGCAGTGACTGATGGAGATTTTGCGTTGACAGTAGAGAGAACATCTAGAGTAAAATTGTCCCCAACACAAGCGGCTAATTTCAAAATTTCTTGTGTAGTCTCTGGCAGTTGTTGAATGCGACTGGCTACCAGTTCAACTACACTCTTATCTGTGATGCCAATAGCCTGAATCTCCTCAATGTTCCACTGCCACTCCCCTTTTGTTCCGCGAGACAGCAGTCGGTTAAAGTCAAATCTCAAAAGTTTTTCTTGATAAAGAGAGTTGAGCAATTGCGTCAAGAAAAAAGGATTACCACCAGTCTTATTCCAAATTAACTCCGCTAAAGGTTGAATTCTTTCTGAGTCATGCAATGTCTCCGAAATCAACTCAGTCACCTGAGCTAAAGAAAGAGGTTCCAGCACTAAATTGTTGAGAATAATCCCCGTTTCTTGAAGATACTCTACTGTCTGCATTAAAGGATGTGTAGAGCTAACTTCATGGTCTCGATAGGCTCCAATTAATAGTAAATATCTGCTATCTGGGTCAGTTGCCAGCAATTCCATTAATTTCAAGGTCGCTGAATCTGACCACTGCAAGTCATCGATAAATATGACTAATGGATGATCTTTTTGCGCGACTACGTGAATAAATTCTTTGAATAGCCTGTTAAAGCGGTTTTGTGCTTCTGTGGGGGCAAGTTCCGCAACGGCAGGCTGTTTGCCAATTAACAATTCTAGTTCGGGAATCACGTCAATAATTACTTGTCCGGAATCGCCTAGTGCGGCTAAAAGTTGATGTTGCCAATATTGTAATTTTTCGTTATTTTCCGCAAGTAACTGCTGGATCAAAGATTGAAAAGCTTGAATTAAAGATGCGTAAGGTATATTCCGTTTGAATTGATCAAATTTACCTGAAATAAAATAGCCCCGCTGTCTGGTGATGGGTTTTTGAATTTCGTTGACTACTGCCGATTTGCCTATACCTGCATAACCCGACACTAGAATCACTTCAATTTGGGAAGGGGAAGAATTTTCCTGGCAAGGATTAGCTACACGTTCAAACGCTGCCAATAGTTGGCTGACTTGTGTTTCCCGACCGTACAATTTTTGAGGAATCAAGAACTGACTCAATATATCTAAGTTTCCGGGCGTAAAATTGACTGTTTTGCCTATTGTTTCTAACTGATGTAAACAAATTTCTAAATCGGCTAACAATCCGCCTGCTGTTTGATATCTATTTTCGGCATTTTTAGCCATTAATTTTATCACAATTTGTGAAATTGCTGGTGGAATGTCTGAATTAATTTGATGCGGTAAAATTGCTTGAGAAGCTATGTGACTGTAAACTATTTCTAACGGGTCATTGCTCATAAATGGCAATTGACCTGTCAGCATTTCATATAAAGTGATTCCGACAGAATAAAAGTCGGTGCGGTAGTCGAGGGTGCGGTTCATTCTCCCGGTTTGTTCGGGAGACATATAAGCAAAAGTACCGACTATCGAGTTAATATTATTAATTTGGGGATTTTCTTTGGACAATCGTGAAGCAATCCCGAAATCTGTCAGTTTAATAATTCCTGTTTGGCTGTTGATGATGATATTGCTAGGCTTAATATCTTTGTGAATAATTTTTTGAAGGTGTAGATATTCTAAGGTTTTTATGAGTTGAATGCCAAACCTCAAACAGGTGATGACTTCGAGCTTTTTTCTGGACATGAGGAGATCGAGAGATTCGCCCTCAAAGTCTTCTAAAAGCAAGCCGAGACGGTTATCAAAGGTTTCTAGGCTAATGACTTTAACTAAGCCAGGATGGTCTAAATGTTGGCGAATGCGATACTCGTGCTTGATCCGGGTAATTGCATCGAGGGTCGGATATTCAGCTTTCAGGATTTTGAGTACAGTTGTCTCCTGCTGGGTGGGGATTTTTCCTCGATAAATAATCGTTTCTATACCTTCGTGGAGAATAGAGTGGATTTGGTACTGCGATAGAAATTGCATGGAGTTCTCCTCTGAGTTGGAAATATATCTGATCCGAGTCGCTATTCGCTGTTGACTGTTGGCTGACGGCACGACTACCGTCAATCGTCAAAAGTCTTGACAGGGCAACCGTTATATGCTTAGCTTAGTTAAATGGTTTACTTAGAGTAAAAAAATAAATTTTATTTCCTGGTATAAAATTTTGATATATAAAAAATTATAGTATTTATGCAACAAAGCCATTTTGCTACTATTATTCTCAATTAATAGTCGTTGGTGGCGGACGGCAACCACACCCCTACTATTCGGCTCTCCCCACTGTCCCTACCCCTTTAGCAAGATACATTGTTAGAGAAGGAAATACACAAAAATTTACATCTATAATTTGTGTAGTGTTCCAAATCGCTCCTCACCAGCAGCGATACAGCCCTCGCCAAGACAGTAGGATAGAAAAAATATGTTTGAACGCTTTACAGAACAAGCCATTAAAGCAATCATGCTAGCCCAAGAGGAAGCGCGGCGCCTCGGTCACAATTTTGTAGGCACCGAGCAAATACTTCTGGGGCTCGTCGGCGAAGGCACTGGCATCGCTGCAAAAGTATTACTGGATATGGGCCTCAACTTGAAAGAGGCGCGCAATGAAATCGAAAATATCATCGGTAGAGGTTCGGGGTTCCTCCCGCCGGAAATTCCTTTTACGCCCCGCGTCAAGCGCATTTTTGAGACTGCGCTGAACGAAGCACGGCAGTTAGGCCACAATTACATTGGCACCGAGCACATCCTGCTGGGGCTGATTCAGGACGATGAAGGGGTGGCGGCGAAGGTGCTGCAAAACTTGGGAATCGATCGCCAGAGAGTCCGCACGCAGGTAATTCGTGCCGTGGGAGAAGTCGCGGCGGTACCCGGAGGTAGGGGAGATAGCGGCGATCGCAAAATCCCGACTTTAGAAGAATTTGGCACAAACTTGACCAAGTTAGCCGCAGCAGGCAAACTCGACCCCGTAGTGGGCCGCGAAAATGAAATCGAGCGCGTGATCCAAGTGCTCGGCCGCCGCACGAAGAACAATCCAGTGTTAGTAGGCGAACCGGGAGTCGGCAAAACAGCCCTCGCCGAAGGCCTAGCCCAGCGGATTGTTAATAGAAACGTCCCGGAAATTTTAGAAGACAAACAAGTAATCAGCCTCGATATGGGTTCGCTGATTGCTGGTACAAAGTTCCGAGGCGAATTTGAAGAACGCCTGACGAAAATCATGGCCGAAATTCGTGCTGCCGGCAACATCATTCTGGTAATCGATGAAATTCACACCTTAGTCGGTGCAGGCGCAATTCAAGGCAGCATGGACGCCTCCAATATGCTCAAACCCGCCCTTGCTAGAGGCGAATTGCAGTGTGTCGGCGCCACTACCTTGGACGAATATCGCAAACACATCGAGCGCGACGCTGCGTTAGAACGCCGCTTCCAACCGATCAAAGTCGGTGAACCGAGCGTGGCTGAAACAATAGAAATATTGTACGGCTTGCGATCGGCTTATGAACAGCATCACCGACTGACAATTTCCGACGCAGCTTTAGAAGCAGCGGCCACACTGTCAGACAGATACATTAACGATCGGTTTTTGCCCGACAAGGCGATCGACTTAATTGACGAAGCAGGTTCCCGCGTCCGCGTGATGAATTCACAAACCCCGCCTGAAGTTAAAGAACTCAAAAAGCAACTGCCGGCAGTAACAAAAGAAAAAGATGCCGCAGTGCGCGAGCAAGACTTCGACAAAGCTGGAAAATTGCGCGATCGCGAATTAGAAATTGAAGCCGAAATCGCCGAAGCTACGATCAACAAAAGCCAGCTCAAAACTTCTCCCATCGTCACCGAAGAAGACATCGCTCACATCGTGGCTAATTGGACGGGAGTACCAGTCAGCAAGCTGACAGAATCCGAATCGGAATTGCTGCTGCACATGGAAGATACTTTGCACCAGCGCTTGATCGGTCAAGAAGAAGCTGTCACCGCAGTTTCTCGGGCCATCCGCCGCGCGCGGGTAGGCTTGAAAAATCCGAATCGCCCGATCGCCAGTTTCATCTTTTCCGGCCCCACAGGCGTCGGCAAAACCGAACTTACAAAAGCCTTGGCAACTTATTTCTTCGGTTCCGAAGAAGCCATGATTCGGTTAGATATGTCCGAATTCATGGAACGCCACACGGTTTCTAAACTCATCGGTTCACCTCCGGGTTACGTTGGCTACGATGAAGGCGGCCAACTAACAGAAGCAGTCCGGCGCCGTCCTTACACGGTCATCTTGTTCGACGAAATCGAAAAAGCTCACCCGGATGTCTTCAACATGATGCTGCAAATCTTGGAAGACGGTCGCTTGACTGATGCTAAAGGTCGGACAGTTGACTTTAAGAATACGCTGCTGATCATGACCTCCAACATCGGTTCGCGAGTGATTGAAAAAGGCGGCGGCGGTCTCGGTTTCGAGTTTGCTGAAAGTGCTGCTGACGGTCAGTATAACCGCGTTCGCAGCTTGGTAAACGAAGAACTGAAACAGTTTTTCCGTCCTGAATTTATCAACCGCTTGGATGAGATTATCGTCTTCCGCCAGTTGAACAGGGAAGAAGTCAAGCAGATTGCGGACATTATGTTGCAGCAAGTCTTCAGCCGCTTAACCGAACAGGGTATTACTTTGTCGGTGACAGACCGTTTCAAGGACTTGTTAGTTACAGAAGGCTACAATCCCAGCTACGGTGCTCGACCTTTGCGCCGCGCAATCATGCGGTTGTTGGAAGATGTACTGGCTGAGGAAATGCTGTCTGGGAAGCTGAAAGAAGGCCAAAAGGCGATCGTTGATGTAGATGAAAATGGTCAGGTTAAGGTGTTGCCCGATGGTTCATCTGAGCCGAAATTGCCTGAATTCGCATTAAGCCATTAATGCACTCTACCAACGGATAAATACTGTTGATTAAAAACCCGGTTTCTCGGAGAAGCCGGGTTTTTAATTAAAAAATACCAGTTAAAAAAAAGCAACTTTAGGCAAGCTCCAAATCCTTATATAATATCAAATCCGGTAGCATCGTCGGGCGTAAAATTCCGTCAACAATCACGGACACAGCAACCGGAATTGATATAATTAATCTGCGTTAATCTGTGTTGCATCTGCCTGTATCTGCGGTTAAAAAAAGAGAAATTTTCGGGTCGCAGATGACAAGGGATTGGCGCAGATTCACGCAGATCAAGAGAATAGATATATGAATAATTCCCAGGTAATAGATTTGAGATAATTATAAAATCTAAAATCTAAAATCGTATGAGTTTTGGCTCTTTTATCCCAACACATTATCTACAGCAATTTCTATATCGGGAAAAGCTAGAATCGATAAAGTCTGACCTCGCTGGAATCTTTGAATATTTTGGTATCCCGATGGAGAAGGTTGGCGATAAACTACTACACATTGCTCGTTAATATCTACTAGCCAAACTTCTACAATATTGTCTTCAGCATAAAGAGGAATTTTGATATTTCTGTCAGTTTCAGCGGTTGCATCCGCTACTTCCACAATTAGTAAAATATCCTCAGACTGAGGATGTCCCGATTCGTAAAAATCATCGCGCCGCCGCAGCAAGGAAATATCCGGTTCCGGTTCCGAGCGATCGTCCAATTCTACCGGATCTTGAACTCCAATGGTTACTCTCGATAATAAGCGGATATAGAATAACTCTGTCAAACGCTTGACATGAGATGTATGCCTTCTACCGACGGCGGCCATTTGAACAATTTCTCCTCGAATTAATTCAACTTTATCATCTTTTGTCAAGATGCCAGCTTCAATCATCTGATGATATTCTTTTACTGTAAATAACCGCTTGATTAACTGAGTTGTCATCATTGTTTCGTACAAGAATATTGGAGTTTTTGCCTGCGACCCAGGTTTAATAATGTGATTATACTATATCGACCAGTAGTCGTTTAGTAGGGTCGGCATTGCCCGCCTTACAATCGACGAATCTAATCCCACGATTGCAATTGCCCAACCCAATGCTGTACAAAAGCCGAAATGCGATCGCGCCTAGTTTCAAAAGTAGCAGCAATCCAGATAAACACAATCCCAAAAGCCAAACCAATCGCCCATTTAATCAGCGGATAATCGAATATCAGAACCACCAACTGATAGAAAACATTGATTAAAAAAATTCCAGTTCCCACAAACAAAAACGCCCGAACTCGCACCGCCAAACCCGCTGCAATCGCCACTAAACTAAAAGCTCCCGCCACTAAACCGTGGCTTTGCTGAGTCAAAAGAGGCATCCCGCAAATCAGCGCAGTTGCCAGCATTCGCAGAGTGTGGCGCAGCGGTTTTTCTGCTGGTAATTTGAGAGTGCGATCAAAGTGAGTAATGTAAAGTAAAGAAAGTCCTAAAGGAGTAACATAAAACTCTGGCTGAGTCAATCCTATTTGCCAGAACCACCGCAGCATTATCCAGTCAATTATTGCCACACTCACATAGGTAGAACGGACTTCCTCCCTTTCCCAAGCCAGGAAAAAATAGAAGGTAGCAGCTATCAGCAAACTAATCGGATAAAACTTAGCCGGACTTTCCAAAATAGTAACTATGGGAATCAGCGAAGCAATTACCTGCCAAGGTTTTTTTGACCAACCCCAGTTGTCCCAAGGCAAAATGTAAATAAAATAGGCAAATAGAGAAGCGAGGGCAACTTTCCAAGGCCCCAGCGGCCCGGAAATATACTTAACTAAAGGTGTATTGATCCAGTAAAGCCGGATGCCAAAGGCTTCTAGCCAACCTAAGTAAATCCAAATTTCTGCCCATTGGCGATCGAGATTATTTCGCCCTTGCAAGAAAGCGTATTGAACTAATAAAGCACCAGTGACTAATCCTAAATTGAGGCCGGACTTAATATCATCGGCAGAAGCCCAAATCAGCAGCAAACTGCTCAAAACCCAGTGCAGGTGAGCAAAGATTTTTAACTCTGCATTAGTTAAATGTAAATAATTGCTGAGCCAAGGAGATAAAATGCGATAGATATATGTTAATGTTGTGCCGAGAGTAGCCAGGACAATTAAGCCATCTCCAAAAGCTCCTCCTGGTGTTTGAAAAAGTTGATATAGTAGCGATTCGTAAGCAGCAACGGAAACGCCAATTAATCCTAAATAAACCAAAGGTTTGAATTCTGGCTCACGCCTACCAATGCCGATCGCAATTAAAGACGCCCCCAATACAGTTAAACCAGTCCAATTCGTCAAAGTGTGCGATCGGAAAGTTAAACCCAATACCCCGTAAACCAAAGGTATAAAATGAATGCTAGGTAAATTTGTTCGATCGGGGTGGCGTCGCCTCCACCAATCCCCCAACAATTGAGTAAACAATCCGAGAGCGATATTAGCAACTGCCAAATTAATCGTCGTGCGATCGACAAAACTCAAACCGACTGCTGTTAACAACTCCAAACTCCAAGCCAAGGCATAAATTGCCAGAGGGGAAAGCTGACGTAAACTTCGGAAAATAATCGCAGCCATTATCACCAAAATAGCAGCCAAAACTTCAGCCGATGGCGGGTAACTCAAGCTACTGGCTGCGTAGATTTCATAGGAATAAAAAGTAATAGTTGTTAACAGTAAGCCTGCGAGTAAGATGGCCCACCCATCTAAAGCTCGATCGTAAAGTTCACCTAATTGAGAAGGCTCAGGTAAACCGCTGGAAAAACGAACAATCATGCTGCGAAGCAACCACAGACACAAAAGAGCGATCGCCCCGGCAATTGCCCAATCCCAACCCGACACAAAACCTAATCGATCGATCGCCGCAGCTACGAAACTCAAGCCAAACCCGACTCCAATCACAGCCGCTGGTAGCTCTACTAAATAGTAAGTATTGACCAACATTAAGACGGCTGCAAAGCCAAAACCAATTAACCGATATCCCGGAAAACTAAAAATTAGAAATTGTGCAAATATTAGGGCGATCGCACTAAAGGTACTGGCAACTTGTTTGTGAGCAGCCTCAGTATATTTAGCAACAGCAGTCAAAGCCAAAGGAGTCGCCAGCCAGAGCAAACTCCACTGAGGGCGATAAGTGGCAGTACCCGCAATTAAATAATTTTGCAACAATATAAAGCTGCATCCTGCTAATACTAAGCCCAGATACCAGGAAGTTTGAAACCATGCAGGATGCCAGCGAAAAAATGCAGAGTTTTCTCGGAAACTTGCCGCTTTCATCCAGACAAAAAATCCCCATTCACTCGCCATGAATATTAATAATATTGCTGACCAAATATTGGGTGTCAGGTTTGGGAAAAATAACTCAATTGCCGAAGCGATCGCGCCAAAACCCATAATGTGAGTTACAGGAACCAAAATTGCCGGATTTCCCTGTTGTTTAGCCGCAGAAGCCGGCCTCGAAACTCGCCGGGAATTATCGGGAATTATGTATTTCCAAGTAATCCAACCTAAAATTAAAGTAGAGACTAATAAATTGAGCGATCGCCAAAACGGATTAACAAAACTAATAACAGTTAAAACACTCCCCAAACCGAGAGCAAGGTTTTCGCCAAAACTGGCAAGTTGAAACTTTCGCTTGCGGTAGAGCAACTCGGCCGCACTTACCATTAAAATTAGATAAGGCAACAGCAGAACACTCCAAAAAGCCCAAGGAGTTTCCTGAGAGTTTGTAAGCTGACTTAAAAATGCCACAACTTGTGTTTTAATCCCTAAAGGAAGCACTCGCCAAAACAGCCAAATACTCTGAAGTCCCACCGCCTCTAGCATTAGCAAATCAAACTCTTGCCAAAACCGCACTAAACGGTTATAAAAAAACCAAACAGCCAATCCGCTAACTGCGATCGCCTGTAGCGGAATGTCGCGGAAACAAACTAGGTATCCCAAACCCAACAAACCCCCTCCCGCTAATTGCCAGTAAAAAAAATTGCTGGGATTTGGCTGGTCGGATATATTGTTTTCAATAGTCCTAGATGCGAGGGGGTGCTGCCAATCCAGCCATGCTAAAAGCACGCCACAAATCGCCAAAGCTAAACCCATTTCAGCGATATTTACATCCTTGACAAATATCGCTCGACCCAGTAAAATTCCTAACGAATAAGCTACTAAAGCTGCTTTTTTGTAAGTCAAAAAATCTCTGCTCAAACTGAAAGCAGCGGGGAATGTTTCAGTATTTCCCCCAAGTTGGGTAGATTGCAATCGTTGTTGCTGAACTTGATAAACTGTAATAGCAGCAGTTCCCACTGTACCCACATAAACCGCAGTGAGGGCAAAGCCGGCCAATGCCCACCAAGAGTGCAAATAACTCAATCCCAAGTGATTTAGGGCGATCGATCGAGTGATGTTTTTTCCTGAACAGCTTTGATATTGATATTTGATAATTCGGGCAGTTATCCAAGTCAAAATAAGTGCCGCTGCGATTGCTACCGCCCAATCCCAAGGATACCGCCACAATCCAAAAGTATCCATTGCCCAAAAATTGATTGGCACTAGCAACAGCGTCACTTCTTGCAAAGTTTGAGCAGTCAAGTGCAAATTCTGCTGTCTGTTTGCCCAACTGCTAATCGCCCAAAAGGTTAAAGTATAAGCTAACAAAACTCCATATTGTCCGGCGGCAGGAAATCTTTCCCACTGACTGGCAGCTAAGACTCCAGAGGAGACAACTACCATGAACACTCCTAAAAACAACAGCCACACCACGCTAATTTCTGCCATTAGCGAGTGCAAAATTTGAGCGATAAAATTAGGGGTTTGAGTAGTTTCTGTTGGCCTAGCAAGGCTTTCTCTGCTGCTAGGTACTGCTTGAGGTGTTGATAAGGCAGGTACTTTTGGCTCGGCAATAGGATCTCGCGGGTTTTCAATTTCAGAAAAATCTACAGCGGGCTCTCTGATTGGGCAGACTAAATACTGTCGGCACAATTCCTCAACCTCAGCGGGCGAAAGTAAACCTAGCCGCAGCCACGCATCTAAACCTGTCAACAACTCAGGATGCGACGCTAAGATGCTCAATTCAATTTTGCTCGATCGATCTTTGGGAGACGACATTGGCTTAAACTTGTACTAAGTACCTTCAAGCTATAGCCTAGATTAATGTCGAGCGAATATGGCAACATTCCGACATCGCAATTGGCACAATAAGTATTTATAACTAAAGAGCTGTATCAACCAGTGTCAACCGGTGAAAAAATAACGCTGATGGGCCTAAACCAGCGTGCATCAGCGGTGAAAAACTCCAAATTAGGACACAGCAGCGGTGTCCTTACCGATCGACATATTTCAATAAAGTGTCCACACTAGCATTGTGGTCTATGAAAGAAAACAAATGTTTGAAGAGGAGTTTTCCATCTGCATCCAAAACAAACTGAGCAGGCAAAGGAGCACCTAAAGCCTGACCGACTTGATAAGCCCGAAAAACTTGACAGCCTGGATCAGAAAGCAGAGGCATTTTCAAGCCTAAATCTTTAACCACAATTTGGCTTTGGCGATCGTCGGTACTGGCAACCATCAATAATTCTATATTGCGATCGGCAAATTTTTCCCAGTTTTCATTCAAAGCTTTAATGTGAGGAAAACAGAAAGGGCAATATTGCTTTTCTGTAAAAATCCGCGTAAAAGCCAGAACCACCGGTCTATCGCCACGATAATTAGACAGCCGTACCAATTTGCCATTATTAATATCCGGCAATTCAAAATCTGGCGTCATCTGCCCTAGGTTCAGAAAATTAGTCGCCGGAATAGGCAATAAATTTTGGAAAAACCGCTGATTTAACAAGCCGCTAAAATTAGTAGAAGTCAGCATATTTCCTAATTGGGTAATTGCTAATTGCTAATTAAAAATCCGGTTAAATGAATGCCCCTGCGGGTACGGACAGGACACTGCCGTGTCCCTACAAATATAATCTGCGTGAACTAACCCGACGGTCAACGGATTACCGTTAGACCGCAGGCTTCTTTTTCCTTTTTTGCAAAGGCTTTTTTGAGTGACGGAGTTCCCCCGCCACTTTCATGACTTAAACAGCAGCAAAGAATACCTTAGACTTGACTGGATCGGGAGTCATGGTTTTGTCACCGGGCTGCCAGCCAGCGGGACAAACTTCATCGGGGTGAGACTGGACGTGTTGGATAGCTTGCAGAGTACGGAGAGTTTCATCCACGTTGCGGCCGAAGGCAAGATTGTTAATAGTAGAGTGTTGGATGATGCCTTCTTTGTCAATAATGAACAGACCTCTGAGGGCAACGCCTGCTTCTGGGTCCAGGACGTTGTAGTCTGAACTAATTGTTTTTTTGAGGTCAGCAACTAAGGGATAGTTGAGGTCGCCAACACCGCCTGACTTGCGGTCTGTTTGTATCCAAGCGAGGTGAGAGAATTCGCTGTCAACGGATACGCCGAGGATTTCGGTATCGATTTTCTTGAAGTCCTCGAAGCGATCGCTAAATGCTGTAATCTCAGTCGGACACACAAAGGTGAAGTCCAAGGGGTAGAAGAACAGGACTACATACTTTTTGCCTTTATAGTCTGACAGTTTAACAGTCTTGAATTCCTGATCCACTACGGCTGTTGCGGCGAAATCGGGTGCAGCTTGACCAACCCGGAGGCATTCACTGGTCATAAATTTTGTTTCCTTTTTTACGAACTGTTACAAATATATCATACTCATAACGACTACAAGTATCTTCTCGATCAATAAAAAAAAGACGCTCTCAACTTTGAGAGCGCAGTTTTTTTTATTAAATAATGGCTCAGGCGGGATTTGAACCTGCGACCTTGGGCTTATGAGTCCCCTGCGCTAACCACTGCGCCACTGAGCCAAATCTACTTCACGATTTACTATCGTAGCACGGTAGGGCTAGCTATGTCTTCTTTTCACACAACACTCTTTCTAATGACTCCCAGTAAAAGTTATGAGTTTTGGTAATCATTCAAAACCCATAACTTCCGACCAGTTGTTACCGAGAAGCGCTGGACGCATCGTCTGGCAGAAAAGCCATTGGGTTGATAGCACCCTGTCCGGCGGGATGAATTTCAAAGTGCAAGTGTGGCCCGGTACTGAAGCCAGTGCTGCCCATTTCGGAAATCTGTTCCCCTTGAGCGACTTTCTGACCCTTTTGCACCAAAATTCGGCTGTTGTGGGCATAGACAGTCTCAGTGCCGTCAGGATGGGTAATTTCCACCAGATACCCGTAGCCGCCGTCGTTCCACTGAGCATAGGTAACCACCCCGTCTGATGCTGCCACAATTGGCGTGCCGATCGGCCCTGCAATATCAATTCCCTTGTGCATCCGTCCCCAGCGCCAACCGTAGCCAGAAGTAAGAACGCCTTTAGATGGCCAAATGAACCCGTTAGCCGACTGTTGTTTGCCGTTAGGCAGATAAGTATCAGGGTTGGAAAGCGGAGGCAGTTCCGGAGAAACCATGCGTCCCAAAGACGGGTTGCTTAGGAGGTCGTAACCCTCAGAGCCCAAAGGAGCAGTTGCTACCATAGGCTGCTGCCCAGCAGAGGTCGGCGTCAGGTTGATCGGTTGCAGTTCCGCTGCGCGAGCTGGGTCTAAACGCTCTTGCTGCTGCTTCTGAACCTGCTCAGACCATGCTCTCGATGGCGGTCTGCTGATTTCATTCTGCACCGCCTCAGTATAGTCGGGGGTGTAGAGATATGGATTGACACTTGGCATATCCTCAGACGGGTTGACCGAGGGCCCGTCATTTGGAGCCAGGGACACCGCATTGGCGCCGATCGAATTGCGCGAGGCACGATATTCCTCTCGCAGCCTGACAACTTCTGCTCTCAAGCGTTCGGAATAAGGGTTGAGAGCTTCTGCATTGGGGAGAGCCTCCGAATTCGACTCTGGTAAAGCGCTAGTTGGATCGGCATTTGAACCCTGGGCGCTAGTATTTGCCACGAAGCTGATCGGCTGCGGGTATTCTCCCGTAGCGATGGCGGTAGCAGTTGCACTGGCTGGCGAGGGCAGGGCACTGGTGTCAACTGCACCTGTAAATGTTGGTTCGCCTTGAAGATCCAGCTTCCGTGGATCGCTAATGGTTTGGGAAACTTGAGTCAGCGGAATGCTGTTAATTTGGGGAACCATCGGCGCTGAAATATTGTTCAGACCTTCCAGGTTCTCCAGGGGAGAGACAACAGGCACTGTGGGCGCGGGAGCGGCGCCAGCACCGGCTATTTCCGAGGTAGACGAGCTGGGGTTCAAAGATGCGGGAACCGAACTTGCCGCCCAGACAGATGTAGAGTTGGAGGCAGAATAAGAGGCTGCCGCCTGCACCCCTGGATTTTTTAACCCAACTGGGGGAATTTTGAGCCGTTGATTGACATTCAGAAAGTTGGGGTTGCCGAGCTTGTTGACGGAGATCAGATCTTTGGGCGATACGCCGTGACCTTTGGCGATCGCATCTACCGTATCTCCCGGACGCACGCTGTAGAGAACCTCAGCCGGCGCGGCGGTACTTCCTGCTGGGGGGACTAGCACAGCCGAGGGCAAACTGGGTGTTGCCAAAGACTGTTCAATTGACTCGAATGCTCGATCGGGCGATGCTGCTTGACCTCCCCCGGAATTGGGAATTACAGGTGTGGCATCGAGGTCAGGAATAGTTGTCCCAGTTGCATATCCGGGGGTGGTCAGCGTCGGTGCTGACTCGGGCAAAAATGCCGTAGGTGTAGATGAATTGGCTCCCCCCTCCGACCCGAACATAGTTCGACCCGATTCTGTGGTGCGGTTTTCCTGTTTTTTCAAACTGTCGATCGCCCCGTCTGCATTCGGGATCTCGATCAAACTTTGTTCCGGCACCGTCGTGACCAGCGGGGTCGCTGCGGTTGATGGCAGCGCTGTCATGGCTGCATTATCCAATGGCTCGGAGCCAGTCAGATTTAACTCTTGTTCGGGATTGACCGTCGCTGCGCTATCTAGCGAAGCCGATGTGCTATAGCCGGCGTTCTCTTGTGGTGTGGCTTCCGTCGCAGTCGGAATTCTGAGCTGTTGGCCAACTTGGAGTATGGTATCGGGTTTGATGTCGTTGGCAGTTGCTAGTACCAACGGTTCAACTTCATAATCCCGAGAAAGCTCCCAAAGGCTTTGCCCCTCCTGCACCTTAACCGTCACCGGCTCAGAAGGTGATCCGGGCTGTTCGGCCCTGGAACCGTCAACTTGTGCGGACGTAACGGACCCGTTGGCCGATACTGGCTGTACTTCAGCGGTGGATTCCGATGTCGGTGCGAGTTCAGACGCGCGAGCGCTGTCTCCATTTCTCGGTAGCAGGATGCCAGAAGCACCTACCGATATTGCCAGCCCGATCGTGGCGAGAGAGCGAACTCTGCCTGTGCTGAGCGTTGTCTGTTTGGATGGTTCCGCAGAACCGTCTCTGTCGATTTCACTAGCCTGAACAGGCTTAATTTGGGGATATGTTCGTTTCAAAAAAACGACCTCCTACTGAGAAGCGCTAACTGTCCTTGGAAACACTCAAGGGGATCGCATGACGCTGAATTTAAATCAACAAGCAAAAATATTCTGATTGTTGACAGCTATCATGCTTAGGCCAGATTACCTTGCTTTTTTAATTTAGACAAGCTCAAACCGTCAGAAATTTTTAAATTCTCGGTCTAACCTGCTGCAATTAACCCCGAAAGCCTTACACTGCAATAGCTGGAACGAATACATAAAATCTTCATTCCCGTAAGGCTCTGAACTCTTACCTATTATCCGACTTTAGGCTAATTTCCGGACAGGCTACAACCGTATATTTACTAGATATAGTGTTCTGACCTAAGCTGGTGTTCGCTGACGCCCTAAATCGCTAAAATTATTTATTTTTTTTGCTGAATCCTCTTGGCAGTCATTTGGTGTTGCTGATAACAATCTGTTTTTGAATGAATAAAATATATTAATGTCGGCTATCTAGATTTTCACCGCTTTGATACAAATTTCTTATATTTAAAAGAAGATTTGGCAGCCTGCTGCAGGTATTAAATATCTATATATTTATGTGCTGATAATGGTTTATCCCAGCTCGCCCAACTGTCGTTTAGCCTCAAATAAACCCACAGCGGCGCTGACGGAGAGGTTCAAACTCCTGACTCCAGGCTGGCTCATCGCAATAAAAACTGTGGCGTCGCAGGCATCCAAGACGAATTGGGGAATGCCTACAGTTTCCGAGCCAAACATCAGCCAGTCGCTGGGCTGAAATTGGAATTGCGTGTAATTGCATCGCCCGCCAGTGCTAAATCCAATCGAGCGTCCCCCGCGCTGCTGCCGACAGGCCAGAAAAGCCGCTAAGTCTTCGTGGCAGTGGAGATTGACGTAGGGCCAGTAATCTAAGCCGGCCCGTTTCAGGTAGCGATCGCTAATTTCAAACCCCAGCGGGCCGACTAAATGCAGTTCCGTGTCTGTGGCAGCGCAAGTGCGGGCGATATTGCCAGTATTCGGGGGGATTTGCGGGTGAATCAAGACAAGTTGGGGCATGAAGCTAATTAAAAGCGAAAAATACAGCTATTGGGAAATTTATAAAACTACCCACAAGTAGATATACCTTATAGCTTTTATTTATAACCTTTGTCGAGATCCATTGATTAAATATTCTGATTTGTTTTTGGGACTCGCTCTGCAACTTTTGACCGAAAGCATCCAGGATACAAGCCCCTTGATTCATCTGTGGAGAAATAAAAAACCTGTATCCGATGAAACTTGCCCCCCGAATTTATTCGTGGGGTCAGTCGATTTTAGATTTTAGATTTTAGATTTTAGATTTACCCCACAGATCAATCTGGGAGCTTGAACTAGGGTCTAAAATTTTTATCTTTCCCCGACTCCTGTACGTGGCACGGTATCCGTTTTTGGGCTGGGTCAAGGCTTCAATTCTTTAATCTTTAATCTAAAATCTAAAATCGATTGACCGGGAGGTTCGGGCTATTTGTATTGGCTGAGTACGCATAGCCAGGGCTAGCGAAAGCCCCCATTATAATAACGGCGGGTACTTCAGGCAACTAACTGGGCGCACAAGTTGTCTTCTAGCTCCCATTCTTGGTGAGCCATGCCCTGAATCCCTTGCAGAATAATACTGCGGGTGTCCGAACCGTCCTCGTGTAGCTTCAACCACTGCTGGGCCGTGTTGCCTTCCCGGAGAATCTTTTTGAGTGGCGATAGAAAGCAACTAAAGCCGCGTTTTTTAGCTAGAGGCCACACTTCGCGGTAAATCTCCTCAATCCAATCTCGTGCCAGAATAGTTCTGCCGTCTTGCCAGTGGGTAAGTTCGGCATCCAAACTTTGCCGGGATGCAGCAATTTCGTTGGCGTCTGTGAGGGCAACTAAGTCTTCGTTGCGGGTGGCCGCAGGCAAGGTGCTGAGCTCTAAGGGGTCTAAGCTGGGGTCTTCCATCATCTGCCAGATGCGAGCTTCTAGTAAGGCAGTGATGGCTAACAAAGCCAGAGGATTGACTTCGAGGTCGCAAATTCTCAGTTCGAGGCGGTTGAGACAGTAGGGGCGACGATCGCCATTTGGTCGCACTGCAGACCACAAATGGCGGACGTTTTGCATAGTACCGAGTTCTAGCTGTTCTTCAGTCCACTGGATGTAATGTCTGTGACTTTCAAACAGGGGGACGATGGCGGGAGTTTTGGGAAACAAACCCCACCTAGTGGAATGATAGCCCGTGACTTCGCCGTCGAGGAAGGGGGAAGATGCGCTCAAGGCAAGGTATAGCGGTGCTTCGACGCGGGCAAGGCGGATGGCGCGCATCAGCATTTCTGGTTCGGAGATGCCGATGTTGATGTGAATGCTGGCGGTGACGACTTTGGTGCCGTAGGTTTGCTCGATGTAGGTGTGGTAAGGGTTGTTGGGATCGGATCTGTAAAATCGATCGCTTCCTCCAAGAGACAAGGTACTTCCCGGCAGCAAGGTATAGTCGCCCAATTGTTTGAGATACTCGCGCAGCCGGACTCGCGGCTTGACTAAGGCACATAACAGGCGATCGTAGCTGGACAGCGGGGCGGTCGTGTACTCCACATTGCGGCTATCAGGCTCCCGCACAAATCCCTCTAGATCGGCAACTATGCGATCGGAGAGACCGACAACCTCACCTTCGGGAGTGCCGGTATACATTTCTACTTCAAAGCCTTTTGATAGCAGCACGTTTGTTCCTCAGCTAAGTTGAGTGCTAGTTTCTAGTATCCCAAAAATTGACCTGTTCATACTATCTTCCACGAGGCAGAGTTGAATTTTTTCGCGACTGGCACTGAAACTGGGTTTTTCGGTCGCAGCTTTGTTTGAGCGTTTGTGTGTTAGTGGCGATCGGGCTGCCGCGACTAATACTGCCATCGCAAAGAGTTTCCGAGGCGGTTTTCGAGTCAAAAAGGCTGTTTGGCTATTTGTTCGATCACGAGCGTTTTTCATTGGGTATTCGTGACTATCAAACTTATGCTGAATAGAACCCACCCCTGCCTCATTTCGACATCTGTTTTCTGCCTTGAGAAGGATAGCCGCAGATATATCTTGAATGCTATGATAAGAGGGGGCTATGCAATATTTTTGAGCTATAATTTGAGCTATAATATTAACCCCTAAAAATCCCTGTGAAAGAGCAAGAAAGAACTCCTCCCAATTTTTGGAATATGGTAAGCAATTTAGCCTTAGTCCGGTTTTTGCTTTTATTTGCTTCAGGTTGGGCTGGACTGCAACTTTTAGCTTACTTTGAAACAGCAGTCGTAGTTTTCACCATTGCTGCACTCGTGGCTTTTTTGCTCAACTATCCGGTGCGAACTCTCCAGAGATTTTTACCGCGAAGTTTAGCTGTCGCCTTCGTTGTCTTGCTCACCATTTTAGTTTTTGGCAGTCTCACCGTCACCGTAGGCGTCACTCTTTTATCTCAAGGGCAGCAATTAATTGACAGAATGACTGAATTTGTGAATGCTCTGGCGCCTCTGTCCGAGCGCATCGAAGCATTCCTGCGGGCGAGAAACCTGCAAGTTAACCTGCGAGTTATTGAGGAACAACTGCGAAATCAAGCTTTGGCTGGAGTTGTTTCGAGCATTGCTTTTTTACAAGTATTTTTAACCAATTTATTAAATTTAATATTCATTATGGTAGTGGCCTCTTTCATGTTACTTGATGGAGAGAGGCTGTGGGTATTGGTTCTCAAATTTATACCTCGACACCTGCACAGGCGTTTAAGTTTAACAATAGAGCGAAACTTTTTAGGATTTTTTCAGGCACAAATTCTGTTAATGTTATTTTTGACAACAGCAAGCTTTGTAATTTTCCTGCTGTTAGATGTGAGATTTCCTTTAATTTTAGCATTTATCATCGGATTGTTTGACTTAGTTCCGGGAATCGGAGCGACGCTGGGAATTAGCTTAGTGTGTTTTCTTGTATTGTCTCAAAATGTGTGGCTAGCTTTAAAAGTCTTGGCAGCTTGCATTGTTTTGCAGCAAATTCAAGACAACTTTATTCATCCGAGACTCATGCAAAATTCCCTTAACCTCAATCCGGTAGTGGTGTTTTTTGCACTGTTAGTAGGCGCGAGAGCAGCAGGACTTTTAGGCATATTTCTGGCTATTCCGCTCGCGGGAGTGATAGTTAGCTGGTTTGAAATTGAAGAAATGCAATCGGAAGTTTAATTGATACAGCCCTCCTATTTTATATCAAATCCGGCTGGAAAATTCGGTTTTAACTACAAACTAGAAGTCCCATGCTTCAAAAACTCTCCTGTGTCCAACGCGAAACGAAAAGTAAAGAGAAAAAAGCAATGTATGGTACACCTTACTGCGTACAGTTAATGAATAAATTGCAAGTCAGTAGGAAATCTTTCTTCTTCTGGTTCTGGATCATAAATGTAATCGCAGTCAAAACGCAGAGCTTGAGAGTGGCGGCTGATAGAAAATCCGCAATTACTCACCATTTCTGTAGTAAAAGTTGCCATGACTAACTCAATCAGCTTTCTGTAGGAAATGTTAGGCTGTTGAACGTAATAGGTGCGTCTGGCAAAAAAGATTCTCTCATCTTTCGGTAGAATTATGCCATTAATTCTGTGTGCGTGTTGAATCGGCTTGATATAGGTTTCAATAAACTGCGACTGATTTTTTTGGAGTCTCGCTAATCTTTCGTGTTGCAACCAGCTCATTTGAAACACAATTTTAATAAATTCAAAGCCCAAAATGTAGTTAAAAACATTATTGCGTTCTTCTGTACTCAAGACGAAGCGGAGTGCAGATTCTAAATATTGGTCAGTTTCTCGGCGCGATTGTTGAGCTGAGTGGATATAAAATTGTTTAATGTAGCTTCTTAAATCTGATTCGTTTAATTGTTTTTTGACTCGAAATCTGATTAAATACTCTTTGACTCGGTGTAGAGTATCTACATCTTCAAACATTTTTGAGACTAAACCGTCGGCTGTATAATCATCTAAAAATTCTGCTTGCAAGTCGGGAGTAGATGCACACAATATGTAGCAGAGGGACAAGACATAGCGCCGTTGGTTCCAAGGCAAGCTTTGGGCCCAATCTTTAACTTCTACAGGGAGTTTTTGGAAGACGGTATCTGTGTGGGAGAGTTGAGCAAGGTCGGCATATTTATGTTTTTGTTTAATCATTGCCTGAAACCTTATATTAGTAAGTATACAGAGTAATAGATCGCAGATGATGGGAGAGGGGAGCTGCGAGGGAGGGTGGCCAGTTATTCTGTCTTATTTTCTTGCCATCTATCTAAATATACATTCTGGAGGGAACAGGAGGCGTGATCTGTCTCACACTTTAGCGAGTTTTAAATCACAATTGCTAGCTCTTCGCATCACATTTTGCGACTGTGAGTGTCACTCATAAAACTTATTCACGTCCCCGGAGCAACAGTGGGTTTCGTTGAGGATTAAGCCGGGTGATTCATCAGTTTTTGTTAGTAATGATTACTGAGATCAATCATGAACTTGACTATAAGCATTTTCCCGGACAATCAGTGCCAAGACTTAACTTTTCGCGATCGCCTCCTGCAACCAGTGGGACAGTGGCTCGATAGCATTGCAGTGGGAGAGCCACCAGTAACTCAGTGGTGTGCAAACTTATACCTGCAGGGTGTCATTGTGAAAGAGATATGTAGTTATTGGGACACCATTTTTTCCACATACCGCCTATGTGCAAGCTTAATCCTGGGTATGAGGAATTAATTGGGTTAAGCTTTCGCTCGCTCTCGTTTTTGGGCGGGGTCAGCCAGAACAGATACAAGTTTCCGACAAGAGTAGTGAGCAACCCAAAATTTTAGATCCTAGTTCCAGCCCCCAGATGTATCTGTGAAGTAAATCTAAAATATAAAATCGACTGACGTATGCGGCGAAGATGTAACCCTGTACTACTGATTGAGGGGTGTAATACCTCGATCGCCCATTGATATAAATTATTTATGGGGTCTGTTGCTCTGGTAGTTGCGAGAGCCATAATTTAAGCCATAATTGTTGATAATATCAATGGATGCCTCTCGATAGGAGTGGGTATCCATCGTGGCGCTTAAGCCAAAAATAACATTAAACGGTAGCAGCAAAAACAATAACTATAAAAATAATTTAATAATCTACGTGGGCTCAGGGAAGTGAATATGTTTAACGCAACTGAACTGCTGATTAAGGCTTTTGTCAATCGCCTGATTGAAGGCTACCGCCACACTTATGGCGGGTTTAAATCTGACTATGGCGAGATTATTGCTTGGGTGGCGAGTATGGCTTTAGAAAATATTGCTAATAGCGATGCTCTTTACCATAATGTCGAACACACTATTTTAGTGACCTTGGTGGGACAAGCAATTCTGGGTGGGAAGCACATCCGCGAAGGGGGTGTTTCTTGCGAAGATTGGCTGCACTTCCACATTGCTTTGCTATGTCACGATATCGGGTATGTTAAAGGTGTTTGTCGGCAAGATAGAACAGATTTGGGACTGTATGCGACGGGAATAGGCGACCTGAAATTAACGCTGCCTCCGGGGGCTACGGATGCTAGTTTGATGCCTTATCATGTCGATCGCGGAAAAATGTTTATTGACGAGCGTTTTGGCGGTCATAAACTGATTGATGCTGAGCTGGTTAAGCGCAATATTGAGCTGACTCGTTTTCCAGTTCCTGCAGATGAAGATTATCAAGATACTGTAAATTATCCGGGTTTAGTTCGCGCTGCTGATTTAATTGGTCAGTTGAGTGATCCGCGATATTTGCAAAAGATTGCGGCGCTGTTTTACGAGTTTGAGGAGACTGGGCAAAATCTGGTTTTGGGCTATCAGAATCCGGGGGAGTTGCGGGATGGTTATCCGAAGTTTTATTGGAATGTGGTTTATCGGTATGTGAAGGATGCGATCGGCTATTTGGAACTGACGCAGCAGGGAAAACAAGTTGTTGCTAATCTGAGCGCAAATGTTTTTCGGGTGGAGCATTCTCAGGTTCCAGAGTCTGCGGTGGCTGTAGTTAGTTAGGGTTTGGCTGGATGTCGGGCGATCGTTAGAATCCTTATGCAAGACAGAATTCAGCAATCCTGTTGATATTGAAGCGCTAAATCTTCGATGAGTTCCACCATTGCGCGAACCATAGGCATTTTAGTAAGAATTTCGATCCAATACCACTGTCCATTGGGATTGAGTTCGATAAAATAGAGGGTGTCGTCCTCGTCGCGAATGATATCGAATGCACCAAAATTTAAACCAAACTCGTCAAGCATTTGATGAAGTTTGTTGAGGTAATCCATTGGCAACTTGTCGGGAACGTGAACGAGTTTATCTGGTTCGATAACGCGCCAATCCAAAGTCACGTCTGCATCGTTGGTATGCTGGGCATCAATGCGACAAACAAAATCATGCTTACCAATTAATGTAACGCGATATTCTGCCTTCTTTTGAATGCGTTTTTGAATAAAAACGGGTGCCAATCGAATGCTCTCTCGAAATGCTAAGAGTGTTTCTACATCAATGGGGCGAGTATAGCAAGCATACTGTTTTTCATCATGTAAAAATCCAGAGTAACGCATCGGTTTGACAATGCACTTTCCCTGTTGTGTCACAAAGTTGCAAGCCGCTTCGTATGAATTGGTGACGAGTGTTGGAGGGATGGTAATTCCTAGCTTGTGAGCAATTGGAATCTGATTGATTCGATGCGATGGCAATCTAATTTTATAGTAATGATTGACCCATCTAGCTTTGGGATATAGTCCAGAAAGTGAGTAAGTCAAAGATTCTGTTTCCTGTTGACAATATTTGATTGCCCAAGCATCATTAACTTCTGGATAAACTTGATAATTTTCGGGTTTTCGCCACCAAATAACGCCAACATCTTGAACTTCTCTCAAGGAGTCTTCAAAATACAAAAAACTTGGACGGGGAGTGCCAGAAGCTTGCCATTCATAAAAGTATTTACTTTTATGAATAAAACTTTCTGAATTTAACCTAATTGCTCGAATCTTCGATTTTTGCAATTCTTTGATAATAACATCCGCATGAAGGTCAGTCTCGGAAGTCACGATTAAAAGGTCGGTCATAACTAAATCAATTGAAATAATGTTGACAATGAAAGACCTGTAATGCAAAAATTCATACAGGTCTTTCAAGAAACGAAACAGCAAGCAAAAAACGACCTTAACCAAAGGAAATTCTAGTCGTCCTCTTGCTGGTCGTCGTCACAATTAAAAGTGGAGCTATTGCGAGTACACCAGGAGCCGCTCATGGAGGTGATGTTGGAAGTCTGCGTGCTGGGATCGTAGCTAGGTTCCTCTTCGGAGATTTCGTACTTCGACAAGATGCTCAGGTGCATCATCAAAGGATTTGCTTTTTTGTCGAGAGCGAGCTGGGTAGTCGTCATAAGTTAATTTTTATTTAGCGATGGTTTTACACCACAACAATACAACTTGCACATTAATTTGTATAGTCGAATAAAGTCGAATAAAGTCGGATAATGCAGAAAATTTTAAGAGCTATTCAACCGTTTTTGTATTTAAGGCGAAAATAGTCGGATATAGACGGTTATAATTTTATTGTTGCGAGGTTGTGAGGGAAGCCTGATGAACGTTCGAGAAGCACTGGCTTTTGCTGATGAAGTGGTCTTTGCGAAAACTGGCAAGCATTTAGATGATATGCAAGTTGGCGTGATTGAGGGCGTTTTGAAGCGGCAAAAGTACGGCGATATTGCTCAAACGCTTAACTGTACTGAGGGTTATGCTAAAGATATCGGCTACGAGCTATGGCAGTTGTTCTCTGAGGCTTTCGGAGAAGATGTTAATAAATTAAACTTGCGATCGGCACTGATTCGCAAGTCGAGAATTAGCAATGTTACTGGTGGCGTCATTACTGGTCATCATGTCGCTCATAATCATGTAATCGGATCTCTGAATATCTGCACCTCGCAGGAAGAGTCGCCTGAGTTTTTGCGGGGAAAGCGGCAGGCGAAAATAGAGGCGATCCAACGCTTGCAAGCCGTCGGTTTGAGCGACGAGCAAATCGCGCAATGCTTGGATCTGACGCTAGAAGAGATTCGACAAGTCGATTTGACAGAATAGAATATAGAGCAAGCGCTAATGACTGATGGACTTCATTATCGATCGGCTCAAGCTTGGATAGAGCATCCGATATCTAGTTTTGGTAACTCGCCCAATCCATTTTCCCACTGGGTTAAAATAATAGGTAAGTCATTTTAAAAGAGATTAGCCATGACATTCATTAACCCCAAAACCGATTTTGCATTCAAAAAAATATTCGGCTCCAACGAAAGCAAACCAATTTTAATCAGCTTTCTCAATGCCATGATTTATGATGGCAACCCCACCATCGCCGACCTAGAAATTATCGACCCGTATTTAGCATCGAGAGTTCCGTATCTCAAAGACTCTTACCTGGATGTCAAAGCCAGGCTTGCAGGAGGCGCAACTGTAATTATCGAAATGCAAGTTTTAAATGTAGCATCTTTTGCTAAACGGGTGGTTTACAATGCTGCGAAAACTTACTCAACTCAACTGATTCGCGGTCAAGGTTACTTTAAGTTAAAACCTGTAATTGCTTTGACAATTACTGATTTTGAAATGTTTGATCATGACCAAGAAGTGATTTCTCATTTTGTGTTTAAGGAGAAAAAGCGTTTATTTGATTATGTCGATCCAGAGATTGAACTAATTTTTATCGAATTGCCAAAATTCAATAAACAATTGGATGAGTTAGAAACTTTGACTGACAAGTGGATTTATTTTATGAAAAATGCTCCCAGCTTGGAAATAGTGCCGTCAACAATGGAAACAGTATCGGAAATACAGCAAGCCTTTGCGATTGCCAATGAAACTAATTTGAATTCAGAGGAGTTGGCAGATTTAGAAGAACGCGAAATGTTTATTCTCGATCAGCAGGGTGTCTTGCTCAAGGGAATTGAAAAAGGCATCGCACAAGGCAGAGAACAAGGCATCGCAGAAGGTAGAGAAGAAGGTAGAGAAGAAGGAGTCGCGCTAGGAATGAGAGAAAAGGCTCTAGAAATTGCTAGGCAACTTCTGAATGTCCTTGACAATCAAACCATTAGTCAAACTACTGGTTTGAGCGTTGAAGATATCCAAAACTTGCGGAAGGAATAGAAAGGAAGGGAAAAAGTACGATCGCATAAGTAGTGCACCTTTTCTCGTTACCAGGCTGAGCCTGGTAGCGTAGGTTTTTGAGGGTTTGCCTCTTGGATTGAGAATTACGCTAAACATTAACTCTCATCCACTTAATGTTCAAGGATGAGTCTGCCCTCAGTCTAAAGGAAGATTTCATTAAACCAGTAAATTCCGTATGATGCTGTAAAAGTCAGTTATAGGGGAAAGCTATCTCCGACTCTAGCTCCGAATAACTGACCAATCTTACAATATAAAAAAATACATCTCATGACATCAGTCACTCCCAATCAAACTTCCTCTCAATACGAAGTTAGCGAACCAGAAGAAAAAATTGAGTCTCTGGTAGAAGAAGTTAAGGCAGAAAGCGAAATCGATTTAGAGTTCCTTTACACCAGAGATATTGAATTCCGACAAGAAACAATTTATTTCATTGTAGTCGATCGCTTTTACGACGGCGACCCCACAAATAACGAAGGCCCCAACCCAGAACTTTACGATCCAGAAGGGAAAGATTGGGGCAAATATTGGGGCGGCGACTTGCAGGGAGTTATTGACAAACTCGATTATTTAAAAGATATGGGAGTTACCGCCGTTTGGCTGACTCCACTGTTCGAGCAAGTTGAAGAATTATTTGTCGAACAAGCTGCAATTCACGGCTACTGGACTAAAGATTTCAAGCGACTAAATCCCCGCTTTATTGCCACAGGCGACAATCCTTCTATTAACCAAACACAAGAAAGTAAAGATACGGTATTTGACAAATTAGTACACGAGTTGCACCAGCGAAACATGAAACTCGTACTTGATATTGTCTGCAATCACAGCAACCCAGATTTTAGCGGTAAAAAAGGGGAACTCTACGACGACGGTGTAAAAATAGCTGACTTTAACGACGATGAAGATGACTGGTATCACCACTACGGCGAAGTCACAAACTGGGAAGATGAATGGCAAGTCCAAAACTGCGAACTGTCGGGTTTAGCAACTTTCAACGAAAACAATATTGCCTACCGGAATTACATTAAGTCAGCAATTAAACAATGGCTGGACAGAGGTGTTGATGCTTTGCGGGTTGATACAGTCAAGCATATGCCTATTTGGTTTTGGCAGGAATTTAATGCTGACATTTTAACACACAGACCTGATGTTTTCATTTTTGGCGAATGGATTTACAGCGACCCTAGAAACGATCGTTCTGTGGAATTTGTCAACGAGTCGGGGATGACTATTTTAGATTTTGGTCTGTGCGTGGCAATTCGAGAAGTATTGGGGAAGGGTGCGGGCGCGGGATTTAAGTTAGTCCAAGATGTCCTGAATTTGGATCACCGCTACTACGGGGCGACGGA
Source organism: Microcoleus sp. AT3-D2 (assembly GCF_036705715.1). NCBI lineage: Bacteria > Bacillati > Cyanobacteriota > Cyanophyceae > Oscillatoriales > Microcoleaceae > Microcoleus > Microcoleus sp. AT3-D2. Next base: position 38,657 of record NZ_JAUBVE010000021.1, read on the forward strand.
GTTGATTACTTTTATTGACAACCACGATATGCCGAGGTTTCAGTCGTTGAATCCCGATCCAGAAATGCTGCTGTTGGCGATAGGTTTAATTATGACGACTCGCGGCATTCCCTGCATTTATTACGGCACCGAACAGTATCTGCACGATGATACAGATGGGGGAAATGACCCTTATAACCGCCCGATGATGGAAAAGTGGGATAGTGATTCGGCGATTTACCGAGAGGTGCGGTTGCTGTCGGGATTGCGACGGCTGAATCCAGCTATTTCGATGGGGAGTCAGTGGCAAAAATATCTAACTCCTGATGTTTATTGTTACGTGCGCCGCTATCGCGATTCTGTGGTGTTTGTTGCGATGAATCGTGGCAATCCTGTTACAATTGAAGAGGTTGATACTGAGCTGCCTGATGGAGAGCATACGGAGGTTTTATCGCGCCGCAAGTTTGAAGTTAAAGATGGGATGCTGTACAATTTAGAGTTGGGTGCGCGGGAAGTAATGATTTTTAGCCGCGTCGGAGAGCGAGTTAAGGCGACAACTATTGTGCGGGCGCAGCTTAACAGCGTTAGAACTCAGCCTGGAGAAAGAATGGTGGTGATTGGAGATTGTCCTGAATTGGGGAATTGGGATATTAGTAAGGGTTACCCGTTGGAGTATATCAATACTAATACTTGGTTTGGGGAAATTCCTTTTAATGAAAGTGCGGGGAAGTTGATTTCTTATAAGTATGCGCTGCTACGGGAAGGACAGTCGCCGCTGCGAGAAAATCTGGTTTGTCGTCGCTGGGTTTTAGTTTCGGAAGGAACTGTGAAATGGCGGGATAAGTGGGCGAGTGGACGGGAGTCTTAAGAGTTTTGATTTCGGAGTTTTGAGTGAAACCGTTTTAGGCACAGAAACCGGGTTTGATGAATGAAAATACTTCCTTAATGAAGGCTTTCGATTATATTTTTCAAACCCGGTTTATTTACTCGGTACGTAACTGCTGTGAGATTTAATTATTAACTGCACCTCATAATTCATTACTTTTTAAATATGACTTAGGTAATAAATAGTTTGGCTTTTTCTCCCTAGCAGTAAGGTGTGCATTGTGCATCCTCCATGCGTGAGTTATGGTGCGCCGAAGCGCACCCTACATTTTTATTAAAGCGATCGCAACTTCTGGGCTAAAACATCGACATAACGTTCGCTGCTGTGCTGGTTCACAACCATTTCGTAGGCCGGCTGCGCTTGAGATTGAGCTTCTTGAGGATTTTTTAGCAAATGGACGATCGCCTCGCGCAAACCTGCTGCATCTCCCACATCTACCACTTTGGCAATATCCGGGGCCGCTAAATAATCGACCATACCTTGAGTCCGAGTAATGACGACCGATCGCTTGCAGGCCATTGCTTCCAGCAAACCCTGCACTCCCGCAGCATATTTATTGTCTACCAAACAAACTGCAATTATGTCTGCATCGCGGTAAAGCTGGACTAAATCCGGCCATTCGTAGAATTTGCGCGACATATTTTCTGGCATAGTATCGGGGAAAGCTTGCGATAAAGCTTTGGTATCTTTAGAAAAATCGGTAATTTTTACGTCAACATCTAAGTCAGCAGTTGCTGCTGCTAAGAGTCGGTAGTCGCGCTTTTCTAATCCTACGCTAACAACTGTTTGCCGCTTTTTATCGCCAGAAACTGGACCGGTGTAAAAAATTGGGTGTCTGTCTGTTCTAGAAGTACTAAAATGCGCGATTCAGCTATAGCTAAATAACTACGGAGCAAGTCAGTTTGAGGGCGGGCGTTGACAATGAATACGTCAATTTTGTCAGCCAAACCGAATAGTTTCAGGGCGAGGCGGTCGCGCGGCCGATCGATATTGTGGAAAAATACAACAATTTTCGGGCGATTGGGCGATTGGCCACACACCGCCGCCACTGGAATCCCAATGTCCTCGCCGTTACAAAATATCACGTCGTCGCTGCTGACTTGCTTGGACAATTTGCGCGCGGCGGCCCAATGTTCGGGTTTAGAAGAAATTTTTGATCGCAGCTTGTCGCTGAACGATATGGCTTCGCCATCCGGGGCGTGGACAGCGGCATTTAAGCGGTCTCTGAGGGCTCGCAGGACGTGGCGAGGACATTTGCCGAGTTTTGCATCGCGGTCAATTCCATCTAGGTCTATTTTGCGACCTAATGCCAAATGGTATTTCAAACTATTCTCCTTTGCTGTTGAACGTGCTGGTGCGATCGGTCACTGGGTTTTAGATTGTAGATTTTAAAACAGATAAATCTAGTAAGCTAAGGCGCATCTAAATTTTATAGTCAAGTTTGATGACATTATTGTGGGGTGTCTCGCCCGCCCCAAAAATACAATTTAGATACGGGAAAGCTTAGTATCTGCTTAGTGTCTAAAAATTTTTTGAGTTCCACGACTCCTGTCTGGGGCTATACCAACGACCCTGATGGTTAGGAAACCTGGTTTCTCGACACCTACGCGCAAATCCTGTACGAATCAAAAACAGTGACATGGGCTGATCGATTCCAAGGACTTAAGCTTTTATGCTGAAGTTAGCTAAAAAATTTATGTTTAACCTCATGTATATTTCTCCAGAGCAAGATCAAAAAATTCGCTACACCCTGCGCGAGTGCGGTCAAGAAGCTTACAAGCTCGCAGCCCAACCTTTTGAAGTTTGCGAGAAAGGGCCCAACGACTACGTGACGAGTATAGATCAATACCTAGACCGACAACTATCGGCAGCATTTAGCGCTTTGTTTCCTGAAGACGGGAGAATCACGGAGGAAAACCTCGCCTCCAGAGCAGCTTACCGCGCCAATTACCACCGCCTCTGGTGCATCGATCCCCTCGACGGGACTGAAGAATTTATTCGGGGAAAACTGCACTACGCTTCGATGGTGGGGCTGCTGCTGGAAGGGGAACCGGTGGCCGGCTGGCTCTACGCCCCGGCTTTTGACCAAATGTATTTTGGCGGCAAAGATTGGGGATTGTTCCAAAGTGTGGGAACCCAAGCGCCGGAGCCGATCGCGCTATGCGCGCCCCCGGCCCCGACAGCGGAAAATTGTAAAATTATTCTCGGAGACAAAGACCAGAAAAACTACGCCCGGGCGATCGCCCAAAGCATCCCCGGAGCCGAATTTTACTCGCTGGGCAGCTTTGGCTTAAAAGTAATGGAAGTTATCTTCGGTCGAGCTGGTTTGTACCTATATCTCAACGGCAGAGTTAAAGTGTGGGATACCGCCGGTCCTCTGGCTTTAGCAAAAGCAGCCGGATTGGTTTGTTGCGACTTGCAAGGTCAACCGCTGAGGTGGACTAAAGATGCGATCGAGCCGGAGACTCTGGCCCACACGCAGTCAATCGCGATCGGCTGGCCGGAATACATAGAACCTCTGTTGGGCAAAGTTCAACAGGCAGTGGCAGGCTTGTAAACCCGTTTAAGATTAAAGAATCTGCCAATTTTACGTGAACCGGGCCTCTGCACCCTTATCATCAATTAAAGGAGCAACGGATTGTTTGTGTTCCCAAACATTGATCGTTCCCTAGCTGTTGGGTGTCGCCTAATCATATTTCCCACCTCCGCGAGTTTGCGTCAGGAACCTCAGCTATCAGGCGTGAGGCTTGGAAGAGTAATCTGACAAGCCATTCTGACGGGCTATCGTCTTAACTGACTACGTTTTTTGAGTCACGACACTCCTTGAATGCGAAGCCAGTTTTGGGCTCTGTCGCTGAAGGTTAAACAGCCCTAATGTCACTGGGGCAGTGCTTTGGGCCCAACAAGCTCACTAAACCAAGGCGCAGGCTAACATCACCCCGAAAGGGAGGCTCGAAAGAGCAAAACACTATGCGTACAGGGCTGGGAAGTTTGAGGCGGTAATTGTCCCGCTGAAAGTGCAACACAAAAGCACACCGAGCCAACCAGTCCCAAGGCGGTAGTAATCAAAAAAAGACAATATAAAGCCGTCCTGAAGGACGGAGTTTCTACCCATTTTTTTGATGAAGACAGAAGCTTTCAGTGAGCTATTCCCTCTATTTAAGGGTGCTAACCCAGAAACCTTGGGAGGGCTGCTATCAAATGCCGTCAAGCATGAGTATCCCCCGGGCCGAGCTGTGGTGATGGAGGATTCTTGGGGCAACGCGATTTACTTTGTCGTGTCTGGCTGGGTAAAAGTCCGCCGCTTGTCAAACGATCGAGCTGTATCAATGGCTATTTTAGGACGGGGTGCCTTCTTCGGCGAAATGGCCATTCTGGACGAATCACCTCGATCGAATGACGTACTTGCTCTATCGCCCGTGCGACTTCTCAGCGTCACAGCTCAGCGATTTATCCAAACCCTGTTTAAAGACCCGCAATTGCACCACCGGATGCTGCAACTGATGGTGCGGCGGCTCCGCCAAACCAATCACCGCTATCAACTCCGAAACCGCCAGCCAGCGGTTAAACTAGCAAATACTTTAGTCGAGCTGGCAGAAAACTACGGTCAGAAAACTGCTGAGGGCAAAGAGATCTTCAATATTCCTTATGAAGACTTAGCTGATGTCACAGATATCACCCTAGATGAAACCAGCAAAATTATGGAAAAACTCGATAGTAAAGGTTGGATCAAAATCGATCCAGACCGCCAAACTATCCATTTGATCAACCTCAAGCACTTGATTAATTTGGCAAGTCAATGACTGATGTTACTTCTTTGGATACCTCGTCGGCTGCCGACAACCGTGAGGGGCAACTAACAGCACCGACAATTCAATATTCGGTGGCGATGCCGAATCCGGAATCCCACCTGTTTGAAGTGACTTTGCGCGTGCAAGGTTGGTCGAAGCCGGTTCTGGATTTAAAAATGCCTGTCTGGACTCCCGGTTCTTACTTGGTTCGAGAGTACGCCCGCCACCTGCAAGATTTTAGCTCCCATGCGGGCGATTCCCTACGGGATAGCTACGCTTCACGTGCTTTACCTTGGCGCAAGCTCAGCAAAAATCACTGGCAAATCGAGACAAATTCGGTGTCAGATGTCACGGTTTTCTACCGCATTTTTGCCAACGAACTGACAGTGCGAACCAATCATCTAGACTCGACTCACGGTTATTTCAATCCGGCGGCTTTGTGCTTTTTCTTGTCCGGTTTTGAGAGCAACTGTTACACCGTAACCGTTGTGCCGCCGCAGCCCGAATGGCGCACAGTTACTACTTTGCCACCTGTTTCTGGCCAAAATCTTACTTTCGCTGCAGCGGATTTTGACACTCTCGTAGACAGTCCTTTTGAGATTGGCTGTCACGAAGTATACGATTTTGAAGTGATGGGAAAACCCCACCAGCTAGTTGTTTGGGGAAAAGGTAATTTAGAACCAGAACGCACGATTCGAGACATCCAAAAAGTGATAGAAGTCGAGGCAAAAATGTTCGGCGGTTTGCCTTACGAACGCTATGTGTTTTTCCTGCATTTGTCCGGCTCTGGTTTTGGCGGTTTGGAACATAAGGAGAGTTGCACTCTCAACTATCCGCGTTTTGGTTTTCGGGCTAAGGAAAAGTATGAACGCTTTATTCAGTTGGTAGCTCACGAGTTTTTTCACCTCTGGAATGTCAAGCGCATTCGACCGAAAGCTCTCGAAGTATTTGACTACGAAAAAGAAAATTACACTCCTTCTTTATGGTTCTCTGAAGGCACTACCAGTTATTACGATTTGGTGATTCCTTTTCGATCGGGTCTCTACAGCGTTAAAGGTTTTTTCCAAGGTATAGCTAAGGAAATTACTCGCTTGCAGACGACTCCGGGGCGGAGTGTGCAGCCTCTGAGCGAGTCGAGCTGGGATGCTTGGATTAAACTTTATCGCCGGGATGCTAACAGCGACAACTCGCAGATTTCCTATTATTTGAAAGGGGAAGTTGTATCGTTTTTGCTCGATTTGTTGATTCGAGCCAGACACGGCAACGATCGCTCGCTCGACGATGTGATGCGTTTGATGTGGCAGCAGTTTGGCAATGCTAATTCGGCTGGAAACGGCGGTTTTGAGCTGAAGTCGGAAACGGATGGCAAATCGGCGCATTTAACCTCAAACGGAGAGTTATATTCTCCTTCGCTGCCAGCAGCAGAAATAGGCTTTACTCCCGAACAGTTGCAAAGTGCGATCGAGTCGATCGCCGGCATTGATTTGAGCGACTTTTTTGCGCGCTATATAGACGGTACAGAAGAGTTGCCTTACAACAAGTATCTGGAACCTTTCGGGCTGGAACTTACCGCAAGTGAAACTAGCGAAACACCTCGCATCGGTTGGACGTTGGGAACGGAAAACGGGCGGGAAATGGTTAAATTTGTCGAAGTAGGATCTCCGGCACAATTGGCCGGAATTGATGCTGGAGACGAGTTGCTGGCGATCGAAGGTTTTCGGGTAAATTCAGAACAAGCGGGCGAGAGACTAAAAGATTTCAAGCCTGGGGATATCGTCTCGGTGACAGTTTTTCACCAAGACGAACTGCGGACTTGTCCTGTTACTCTCGCCCCGCCACGCCCGATGCGTTACTCGATCGTGCCAGTGGAACAGCCCACCGCTATTCAGAAACAAAACTTTACTGGATGGCTGGGAGTTCCTCTATCGAAATTGTGACATAAATGAAGGGGAACGGGAAAGAAAAGACAAGAAGGAATCAGGCTCAATTCCCAATTCCCAATTCCCAATTCCCAATTGCCCATTCCCAATTCCCCATTACCCCTTTTGATTATGCAAACCCCACCTCCTCCATCAATTACGCCCCGCCAAATGAATCTGCTGAGAATTGTTGCTTCTATGGCCTGGGCTGACGGCGAACTGGCCACAGAAGAAGTTAATTTAATGCTCGATCGCTTTTGTCGTTTGTTTGCCCCAGATACCGACGGACAACAAATGCAACAAGAACTGCGGGATTACATCATGCAAAATATTCCCCTTGATGAGTTGATCGGTCAACTAGAAACTCAAGATGAAAAGGAATTAGTCTTGCAACTCGGCTATGAAGTGATTTCCTCTAGTTCTCGTACTCCCGACGAACCAAAAATTAACGCTGAAGAAGCCGCAGCTTATCAAAAATTAGTGCAGTTGCTAAATCTTTCAGAGGATGTGGTCAAGCGTATTGAAGCTGAATCATCGGCGGGAGATACTTCGGAGGGAATTGTCGAGAAGATGGCTCAAAAATTAGAAAAGTTCATCAAAGGCTAGTTCGGGACTTGCGTGCGCTTGGCTTAACAACCCGGTTGACTCCTAGATTTCTCGTTACTCAACCTGGAATTTTTCGTAGAAACCGGGGATAAGCCTCCATGCCTAAATCTTGTTAGGTAAGTATCAGCATAGTAATTTTCTGAGTGCAACTATTTACAACTAAATCAGAAGGGAAATAAACCGGATGGTGACTCCCACTTTCCTAAGATATACTAACAAATAAACACGCAAAAGTCGAGAATACTTTTCATCGCCGGGAACGGTAACAGAATTTGCGTGAAGCGAAGCTATCCCGCTCTTAATCGCCCTTCCCGCGCACTGTCTTCCCCTTAACGAGAATTAGGGACTTAGGCAAAGCCTCAATCCCTAATTGAACTACCGATTTTTTGCCATAACTGAAAGTGGTATCGTTTCCGGTTGCATCGGCATAATAAGATCGAGTAAACAGTCAACACTCAACCATTCAGTTTTTCAACACCGAGTAAACAGTCAACAGTCAACAGTCAACAATCATTTCGCTCGTACAACCGAAATAGATATTAATCCAACCCGTCATTAGTGCGGTAACTTGCTGAGGGCGTGCCAAGTTCTGTAGCCGACAATTCCATCTTGCGGTAAAGCCTTGCTCAGTTGCAATTGTCGCACGGCTACATCTGTCATCGCCCCGAAGAATCCGTCAATCGCACCGAAATAGTATCCATTGATTTTCAAGACATTCTGAACTATTTTAACAGCATTACCAGAACTGCCCTTCATGACGATCGGCATATTCACAGGTGCACCAGAGTATAGTGCTTCCCAAGTGATAGGGCCGACAATCCCATCTTCTTTTAAAAAGACGCGGTGTTGATAGCCTTTGACCGCGTTTTGAACTTGGACGCCGAAGATACCGTCAATCGGGCCAAAATAATATGCCCAATGATATAGAAGCTGTTGTAGTTCCTTGACAGATTGACCTGTTGAACCCATTTGTAAAGTGGGTTTGTTTACTCCCGTGGTTTCAGCAAATGCAAGACTTGATTGAGCAGTAGTATCGGCGACGAGAGCCATAGTTTCATTGTTCAAGCTTCTTTCTTCGGTGTACATAATGTGGTTCCTCTCAATATTTAAGTTTTGGTCTTTGATATTTCAGGTATAACTGCTGGGATTTGTGGATGCACAGTCACTTTTTGGAGTGTCACTCATGTGAGTGTCACTCGTTTGAGTTACCCGTTGGTTTGTCGTAAGGAATGCAAGTTGTAATATTTTTATGATGACTTTAGTTGTCAATACAAACCAAGGAGTAAGGTGCGCGGTGGACACCTACCCAATACAAAGATGCGGGGTACGCACTCTATCAACTCATGTTGATTGTTTACTCAGCACATTCTCGCAAAGCTGGAATTAAATACTGTGTCAAAGTAAAGGCATCTACTCCTAATTCCGTCCGTTCTTTAGCAGCCATGATTCCGGCTTGAGCGTGCCACCAAGCTGCTGTTGCAGCAACTGATTTGGGGGGGGATTTGCGGGCGATCGCACTTGCTAATAGTCCCCCTAACAAGCCGGTGAGAACGTCGCCGCTGCCGCCTCTGGCGAGGGCTGGGGTGCTTTCGGGATTGAGGTAGGTGATGGTACGTGAAGCGTCACTATCCCGTAGGGAATCGCCCTCATCCTTCCAACTTATGCACACTCTGGCTCCTTTGAGCAATATCGTTGCGCCGCAAAGCTGAGCTGCTGCTTGAGTGGCGGCAATTCGATCATCGCCGGTTTCGTCGGCTAATTCGGGAAATAAACGCTTGAATTCGCCCGGATGAGGCGTGATAATTGTCAGTGCTGGGCGTTCGGACAAAATCGGGACTGTGCCGAGTTGAGCGAGGATATTTAAACCGTCAGCATCTAAAACCAGAGGTCGATCGCTCTCCAGTACAGATTCTACAGCTATTGCGGCTTCCAATGTCAGACCTGGGCCTGCGGCGATCGCATCATAGGTACTCAAATCAATTGCTACTGGCAATTCGCTAATTGCACCGCTCTGGGTTTCGGGACATCCTATAACTAATGCCTCTGGCAACTGGCTGCTCAACATCGATTTAATCGACTCAGGAACAGCAATTGACAGCATTCCGATGCCGCTAGCTCTTGCTCCCAATGCTGCCAAAATTGCGGCTCCGCTGTAGCGGCGGGAACCTGCAATAATTAGTAAGTGACCGTTAGTGTATTTGTGCGAAATTGGCGATCGGGGTAACGGCAAATGCTGAGTTGCCGATGCTTTTGTTATGCGTTGTATTGCTGGCGTTTCGCCCAAGATTGCTGCAATATCTGCTGCGGGAATATCAAAATCAATTAATTCTGAGCTGCCGATATATTCTAACGCTTTGTCTTGCAGAAATGCCATTTTCCACAAACCCAAACATAATGTATGTTTGGCTCGGATTGCGGTTCCCAAAACTTCTCCGGTATCTGTATGAATTCCCGATGGAATGTCTATACTGAAAATGGGGATATTTAAATTATTTATTTCGTCAATCGCGGCGGCTGTCTGATTAGTAATTTCTCGTTCTAATCCAAAGCCAAATAAACCATCTACGAGCAAATCGCAGTTTTTCAGCAGTTCAACTTTATCAACAAATGGAATATTTAAAGAACGCGCATAATCAGCGTGAGTTTTTGTTAGTTCTTTTAGTTTAGAAAACGGGCAGTAAATAACTACTTGGAATCCTTGAAAGTGCAATTCGCGGGCAACAACCAAAGCATCGCCGCCGTTGTGTCCAGGCCCTACCAATACGCCGATAACTGACAATTGAGAATTAACAAGATTTTTCCCTTCTTCCCTTTTCCTTCTATCCGTTAAATCCGGTACACTGCTCGTTGCCGAACTTCCTTCCGCTTTCAAAAGCTCCTGAATGCGTCTAGCAATCAGTCCCGCGACTTTTTCCATTAAAGCTGCGACTGGCATTCCAGCAGCAAAGATTCTGGTTTCTATTTGCCGCATTTGGTCGGCGGTGACAACAAATTTTTGAATAGTCATATTAGTGCTAAAATTTCAGCTAACAGCAGCAGTGGCAAGTTGTAGTATACTTGTGGTATAATAAATTAGCTCGATCGAACAAAGTAACAGTAAAATAGCAATTTCTCTCCGAATCATGAACAAGATTGTTGTAGGCCTCTCCGGCGGGGTCGATAGTTCCGCAGCAGCCGCAATTTTACACCATCAGGGATATGAAGTGGTGGGTTTAACGCTGTGGTTGATGAAGGGCAAAGGTCAGTGCTGCTCTGAGGGAATGGTCGATGCAGCTAAAATTTGCGAAGATTTGGGCGTTCCCCACCACATTGTTGACAGCCGCGAGGTCTTTCAGGCAAGTATTGTCGATTATTTGGTGGAGGGTTACAGTGCAGGAATTACGCCTCTGCCTTGTTCGCAGTGCAATAAAACTGTGAAGTTCGGGCCGATGCTCAAGTATGCTCGCGAAGAACTGGGAATTGAAAAAATCGCTACAGGCCACTACGCTCGGATTACTTACGATGCTGCTACGGGTCGCTATCAGTTGCTGCGGGCGATCGACCCTGCGAAAGATCAGTCTTATTTCTTGTACGATCTAACACAGGATTTGTTGGCGGGTACGGAATTTCCTTTGGGGGAAATTACCAAGACAGAAACTCGCAGAATTGCGGCGGAATTTGGCTTGACAACTTCTGATAAGCCGGAAAGTCAGGATTTGTGCTTGGTGGAAAGTAACGGTTCGATGCGGGCTTTTCTGGATAAGTACATTGCGCCGCAAAAGGGTGACATTGTGGACAAGTCAGGGCGGGTGCTCGGACAGCACGACGGCGTTCACCACTACACCATCGGCCAGCGGAAGGGACTTGGGATTGCTGCACCGGAACCGCTGTATGTGATTGAACTTGATGCTGCTGGCAATCGGGTAATTGTGGGCGATCGACAGTTGGCAGTAGAATCTGAGTGTACAGTCCAGAAAGTGAATTGGGTTTCTGTGGCTGCACCGACGGCTCCGATTCGGGCTCAGGTACAGATTCGATATCGATCGCAACCCGTCCCGGCTACAATTATTCCGGTGGAATCCTCCCAAGCAGAGGAAAAAGCCGGCGGTACAAGAGTTAAGTTGATTTTTGACGAACCGCAGTTGAGCATTACCCCCGGACAAGCGGCTGTTTGGTATGACGGCGATGTGCTATTAGGCGGCGGCATCATCGAAAGAAACCAACTCCCAAATTAAAGCAAGGGGCGGGCTAGAAGCCCAACCCCTACTCCCCACAAGAAACCACCCACAAGAAAACTCACTCTTTGTGGAACAGGCATCTTGCCTGTTCCAAAAGGAAGTTTATTTTTGATTTCACATGGGTACATTTACTTAACTAACTTTTTTTCCAAACGCAAGATATTTCCCCTAGCATTAGTACGGTAAACCCAAGTTTGACTACCATCAGAAACCACAACCCGCCAACCTTCGACAATCATTTGACCGCAAATTTCATCCGTTTTCGCGAGTCCTAAACAAGTATTCGGCCAACTTTGTCCGCTCGATTCAGTTACTTTCAACTTGTCAGCAGCAATGCCAGTGGAGTCCGACAACTCTCGGCGAACTGCTTCTGCTACGGTTGCGGGCAATTTGTTCGGGGGATTTGGGCGCATCGTCTCGGCCAAAATGCCCGGTTCGGAAATTAGAGTATTGAGTGCCAATACCGAATAGCTGATGTTTTGGGGCACCGCGGCTGAGGAAAATTGCTGCGCGGTTTGCTGCTGTTGCCTTTCCAACTGGGCAAAGGAATCTTTGAGGGCGCCCGCGTTAGCCGCAGCGGTGTGTCTTAGCGCCGGATACATTTCCCATACCAGAATCCCTGTCAGCACCAAAGCTAAGATTACAGGATTGGGTTGCTTTTGGTCTCTGTTTTTATTTTTTTGAAATTTATTTTTCGAGATTCTTTTCATAATATGCCCTCTGCCTCACTTTACACAATGCGCGATCGCTCCTGAACACTCAACTACAGATACTTATTTAGACACTATTGCTGGTGCTATTGGTTCCTTTGTGCAGAACCGATTTGACTGCTGGTGCGTGCGGCGCAAGTATTTTCTACTCGCCGCCTGCAGTTGTGTTTCAGGAAACTTGCACTACCCAGTTATTACTTAATTTTTACTTTTTGTCTCAGGGTATTAAGAAAAATTTATGCTTAAGTAAATATTCTTAAAAGCCTCTAATCCTGCCCCCAACTCTCAGTACAAATTACTATTCTGCGTTCCAAAACTGCTAAACGTGTTTTAGACTGTGGGAGGCGAGCTGAGCCAAGGATATCACAGGGATGCCGCAAAAATTGTTGCAATAGGACAAAAACGCATTAGAAATTAAATCAGCTATCGCTGATTAATTGTATTAGTATTGTGGTTTTCTAGAGCGAGAGTCCCGCAACTACTTTAGTAGCAAAGGCTACTTTTTGAGTACAATTTTGTTGACATCTATCCATTATGAACAGGAAATCCGTGGCAATCCATTTAATGAATCGGCTGAGTTATCCTCAAAAATTTCTCCTGATCGGTTTTCTATTTGCAATACCGTTAACCTTGGTCATGTACCTGTTGATTTCCGAAATTAACAGCAGGGTAGATTTTACTCAAAAATAAATCTACGATAATGAATACCTGCGATCGGCGCCAGTTGAGGGAATATATACCGAAACTTCAACTGTTAAATTATCAGAGTTTAAATACAAATTTAAGCCTACCAGATACGAGAGTAGATTTAGAAGCTAAGATGGACGCAAACTTTCAATTCCTGGCTAATACAGATCGCCAGCTTGGAAACATATTAATGTTCAGTGATAAAATTAATAATATTTATCAAGATTGGCAAGATTTAAAACTTCGCCGCAGCCAGTGGAGTTTAGAAACTTACGATTTTTTGTCTATCAACGTTGTTTAACTACAGATAACTACAGACGTTGATAGACTGAGCGCTCGCGTCGGCGATACTTGCAATCTAATTCCAGACCCAGATTTGGATACCTATTATTTAATAAATGCTACTTTGCGTCAGCTTCCAGAAATGGAAAAACTTTGGTCAGGAATTAGGCGAATTTCTCAAAAAATTAGCCTGCGTTCCGATGCCACACCAGAAGAAAGAGCGCAACTAATTACTCTTTCGAGCAGATTGAAAGAAATTAATAATGATTTGGAAATTAATATGGAGGTAGCATTTAGCAATAACCATCAGGGTAATTTGCGCTCGGCATTAACAGAGGATTTAATAAAATTCAACTCTCTGGTTAAGCAGGTAACTAAGCAACTAGATAAAACAATATATCAAACGGTATCACTAAAATATTATACCTAGATCGCTGGAAGCAATTTGGCTTTAAGTACAAGTTTTCAACTCGGCGATAAAACTGTAGTAAATGAGTTATATTTTATTTTTCAGCACCGGATTGATGCTTTTGTTAACAGAAAACAATTGATTTTTATTTTACTGTTAATAATATTAGCTATCGTTATTCATCTATTTGTGTCTTCTTACAGGGCAGTTATGCAAACTGTATTTGCTCTTGATGAAACATCAAAAAAGATGGTCAGTGGAAATTTATCCCAAAAAACTATTTTGGATAACAGAGAGGAACTGGGGCAAGTTGTGGGTGCGTTTAACTAAATTGCCGATGCCTTAGTTGGTGCAAATCACAAAATTACTGCTTTCAACGATCGCCTAAAAGCTGAAAATATGCGAATGAGCGCCGAACTACACGTTATTCGCAAGATTCAGCAGATGCTACTGCCGAAAGACCGAGAACTCAAGGAATTTATCGGCTTAGATATTGCGGGATTTATGCAAGCTGCTGAGGAAGTAGGCGGCGACTATTACGATGTACTCCAACACAACGGTAGAGTAAAAATCGGCCTTGGGGATGTGACGGGACACGGATTTGAGAGCGGTATTTAATGATTATGGTTCAGACGGCAGTGCCAACTTTGCTAGCCTACAATGAACCAGACTCAGTAAGATTTTTAAGTGCTATTAACAGTGTAATTTACGATAATGTGCAGCGGATGAAATGCGATAAAAACGCCAGCCTTGCCTTGCTAGACTATCAGCAAGGAATGCTGAAGTTGAGCGGCCTGCATGAAGAAATGATTGTCGTGCGGTGTAATATCATGTCCGGTCGATTCCCTCCGCTTCGCTTCGCCCGAAATCAGGTAGGGGGGGTAAACCTGCCAATATCTGCCAATAATTGACAATCTCAAAAACCCGCCCGGTAGGGATATTATGGTCAATCGATCAGACATCATATAACGGTTCTGTCGAGCGGTTTGATACAATCGATTTGGGTTTCCAGATCGGGCTGGATGCAGATATTGCTGAATTTGTTGCTGAAAAAATTGTGCATTTGCATTCAGGAGAGGTGGTTGTGCTGTACACTGACGGGATTACGGAAGCTAAAAATATGGATAAACTGCTTTATGGTTTAGATAGGTTAATTGAGGTAAGAGAGATTAATTGGCAGCGCTCGGCTGCTGAAATCAGGCACGCTGTAATTAAGGACGTGCGATCGCATATCGACGAACAAAAAGTTTTTGACGACATCACATTGCTGGTACTCAAACAAAAATAACTACTTGGATATCCATTCTAAAGTTTAAAATATGTTCACTGGGGTACCTCATCTAAAACTTTAGCTCTTACATTGATATGATTAACATTTTAGGCGATTTCATAGAGCAGCCAGCTAGCCAAGAATACTTAATAATTGGATTTTCTCCGAGTTCAGTTCCTCTCAAGCAGCGGTGGCGAAACAATGGTTTGTCAGCGGATTTTCTGGCTGACTACCTGACGAGTTTTTTTCCGGGAAATCAAGATGATCCCTCGACAATTGAAAGACAAGCTGAAATAAAAAGCGCTGTTAGCTACATTGCTAACGAGTTATTGGAAAATGCCATGAAGTTTAATGATGAAACCTCGGAGTACCCGATCGATATTAAACTGCAATTAGAGAGCGACGGAGTGATTTTCTCAGTTGCTAACAGCATCTCTCCGCAAGCTGTGGACAAGTTTCAGGCTTACATTCAGGAGTTGCTGACCTCGGAGCCAAGCGAACTTTACATTCAGCAGTTGGAAAAAAATGCTGCTGACGACAACTCTACCAATTCTGGATTGGGTTTGTTGACCATGCTCACCGATTATACCGCCAAACTTGGCTGGAAATTCCAGACCGTGCACAAAGACCCGGAAGTAATTGCGGTGACAACTATGGTGCAATTAACAGTATAAGCAACGCTGGCGATCGATAATATCTAAGGGACTTTTTTGTGTGGCTATGGAAATTAATACAGAAGATTACGAGATCTGTTACGATCCAGCAACGGCAACCGTGATTTTTATTGGATCTCTAAGGCTGAGCGGGCCTGCAGAGTACGCGCCGATAGCGCAGTTTCTGACCAAGGTTGCCGACTTGGAACCGACTAAAATTACCCTCAATTTGCAGCAGTTAGAATTTTTGAACAGTTCTGGCATCAATATGCTATCAAAGTTTATTATCGAGATCCGCAAAACAGCCAGGGTGCAAATGGCAGTACAAGGCTCTCAAAGCATAGCTTGGCACGGTAAATCTTTGAGGAATTTCCAGCGCCTGATGCCTGGTTTGCAGTTGGAATTTATATAGAAACACGATTAATTTTAGGGTGCGAGATGTTGAGCAATTTTTTGTTAGTCGAGGCGCAAATTCTCGAGTTATGCTGGAAGAACAACCATCTAGAGAACAGCTACTTTTAGAGATAGAAAGATTGCGCCAGCAAGTGGAAGACTTGAAGGAGGAAAAAGCGGATCTGGAAATCTTGCTGGAAACTACTGCTCAACATTCCGATACGGTTGAAACTGAGTTACGCTCTCGCGCATTCGAGGCCGTGCGCGAAGGCGAAATCAAGCTGGCTCAATTTCTAGAAGCGATTCCCATAGGTGTGCTCGTGCTGGATTCTCAAGGCCAACCTTACTACGTAAATAACGCCGGACACCAGTTACTCGGCCAAGGAGCTTTGCCCTTAAATTCAGTGGAGGATTTGTCAGAAAGTTATCAAATTTATATCGCGGGAACTGAGACTATTTACCCTTTCGAGAATTTGCCGATCGTCCGAGCTTTGAGGGGCGAAAACGCGACGGCTGATGATCTGGAAATTTATCAACCCCACAAGAAAGTTCCCCTAGAGATTTGGGGAACGCC
The DNA here is from genome assembly GCF_036705715.1 of Microcoleus sp. AT3-D2. NCBI lineage: Bacteria > Bacillati > Cyanobacteriota > Cyanophyceae > Oscillatoriales > Microcoleaceae > Microcoleus > Microcoleus sp. AT3-D2. The sequence continues at coordinate 55,033 of NZ_JAUBVE010000021.1, forward strand.
AATTTTTGACGATGGTGGCAACGTTGCTTTTGCGATCGCAGTTTTTCAAGATGTCACGGAACGCAAAGAAGCTGAAGCCGATCGCCATTTATTTATTAAGAAACTATTTGATCTTAACCAAAATCTAGAAAAATCTCTGGATGCCGAATCAGAGTTAACTGATGCCTACGGTAGATTTGTGCCGCACCAATTTCTAAATTTGTTGGGATATGAAAGTATTATAGATGTCCATTTAGGCGACCAAGTGCAGCAGGATATGTCGGTGCTATTTTCGGATATTCGCGACTTCACGACGCTTTCAGAAACTATGACTCCCCAAGAAAATTTTAAATTTATCAATGCTTATCTTTCGCGAATGGAGCCGGCAATTACTAGCAATAACGGGTTTATTGATAAATACATCGGCGATGCAATTATGGCTTTGTTTAGTGACTTTGCAGATGATGCAGTGAAAGCGGGTATTGCAATGCTAAATATCCTGAAAAATTACAACGAATACCGTCAAGAGGTCGGCTACGTCCCGATTCAAATTGGCATTGGCATCAATTCGGGTTCTTTAATGCTGGGGACAGTGGGGGGTACAAGCCGAATGGACAGCACTGTGATTAGCGATGCTGTTAATTTAGCATCTCGCATTGAAGGACTGACCAAAGATTACGGCGTACCTCTGTTAATTTCTCAGCAGACTTTGGAACGGTTGCGAAATCCCACAGATTATGCTATTAGGATTGTGGATAAAGTACAGGTAAAAGGAAAATCTCAATATGTCGTAGTCTATGAGGTATTTGATGCAGATCCGCCGGAAAGTTTGTCGGCAAAGCTAGCAAATTTGTCTGTATATAATGAAGCTATGTTACTGTGCGAGCGGAAGGAATTCCGAGAAGCAGGAAAATTATTTGAAGAGTGTTTGCGAACAAATCCCAGCGATCATGTAGCTCGCATTTACCTGAAACGCTGTCGCGATTGGCGATCGCTCCTTAAAGGAATTTAGTTGATTGTAGATTGTAAATTGTAGATTGTAGATATACTCCACAGATGAATCTGGGAGATTAAAGTTTGGTATAAAAAATTGAGCTGCTTACGACTTCTGGCAGAAAGCAAGTATCCATTTTTGAGCGGAGTTATGAATCAAGATTCATATCAAGTCGGTTGAATTTAAATAATATAACAGTCGCCAAGGCTGTTAGGAAAGATACTAGAGATAGTCCCTCGTCTTAATAGTGTTTACTCCCCTCACGGCCAAACTATACAGTTACAATCTACTACGTCACAAAGTCATCCAAGCCCTGAGAGCTTTCTGGGATGAAAAAAACAGAAGCCTGTCGCGTGTTTAAAATCAGCCACAACATCATCAACAATCAAGCTTTTAGGCACAACCCAGAGACTTTCAAGAAAAGCCGAATCGTCCCCGGTACGACACTGGTTTTTAAGGTGAAACGTTTATATTTTCAAGCTAGTACAACTAAAATATATCTTGAGAGTGATGACTGACCTCTGGAATCTGTCAAAGGTGTAAAATATAAACAGCTTTATAGCCGTGATTTGTGATGCCTCTCAAAATAGAACGGCTGAGGGCGGAACAACCAGCGATCGGTAATTTGGTGCGAGAACTGCGGCAAGCGCTGAAGCTGTCTCAGAAAAAGTTGGCCGATGAATTAGGGATGACCTTTGCCACGATTAATCGTTGGGAAAATGGACACGCTACGCCTTCTGGCTTGGCACTCAAGCAAATTTACATCTTGCTGGATGAGTTAGCTAATTCGCCAGATGCAACGCTTCGCGAATGCAGTAAGGCGCTGCGAGCAAGATATTTTTCGGATAAGGAGTACAAAGGGTGAGTTTAGAGGGAATCAACAGCATTTTCAGAGATATTCGACTACTTCCCTATGGTGTAGCGACACTCTCCGTGGCTCTGGCACTGGGGCTAACCCGATCGCTTTTACCGTGGATCTACCCAACCACGATGCCCCTGTTTTTCATCGCGGTGATGGTGAGTGCCTGGTATGGCAGTTTCGGGGCTGGGTTTCTGGCAACAATTTTATCCACGCTGGCAATCAACTATTTTTTTATTGAGCCGTTCTATTCCTTACACATACTTAATGTAGAGACAATTGTTCGGCTGGGTATGTTTTCGATCGCGGCAGGATTGAGCGCTTCACTCAATCTATCGTGGCGCACTGCTGTAAAAAACGCGAAAGCAGCCTTGCAAACTTTACACGAGGCAAGGTCGCTAGAACAACAGGCCCAGGCTCGGGGCTCCGCAGCACAAACTTCGGCGACTGCGGCAAAAGAACAGTTAGAAACGGTACTTTCTAGCATCAACGATGGGTTTTACATCCTCGATCGCGATTGGCGCTACACCTATGCCAACGATCGCTACTGTGAAATGGTTGGAATGCAGCGGTCAGCGATTCTGGGTCAGAATGTTTGGGAGCTATTTCCGGCGGCAGTTGACACCGACGCTTTCGTGCAGTTTCATCGGGCAATCCGCGAACAAACGCCGCTCCAGTTTGAGAATCTGTACTCCCCTTGGAATGGTTGGCATGACTATCGGATTTACCCTTCGCCCAGTGGACTGACCGTTTTGCTTGCTGACATTACCGATCGCAAGCAGGCGGAAGTCCTCCTGGTCGAGGAGAAACGACTGCTGGAGTCGATCGCCTTCGGGCAGCCGCTAGACGACTGTCTGGCAGCCGTCTGTGACTCAGTATCCAGGCTGAATCCGGGTACCCGCGCCTGCTTCCTGCTAGCCGATGCTCAGCGGATGACGTTTAAGAGCTCCATTACTCCAAACTTTCCACCGTCTTTTGCTGAAGGACTCAAGAATGCTCCGATTAACGATTTGTGCATTGGAACCTGCGGCGAAGCAGTGTATTGCGGTCAGCCCGTGACCTGCGCCGACATTGCCAACGACGATCGCTGGTCGCAAGCATGGCGAAATTTATGCGTGGCTCATGGCATTCTAGCGTGTCATTCTCAGCCCGTGCTCAGGCAGGACAATCTATCTCTGGGGTCGCTGATGCTGTGTTTTAGCGAGGCGCGGATGGCGACGGATTGGGAATATAAACTCGCGGAGTTCGGCACCCAAGTTGCCAGCATCGCGTTGGAGCGCGATCGATCGTTCCAGGCGTTGCGCGAGAGCGAAGAACAGCTCCGACTGGCTTCCGAAGGTGGCAATTTGGGTTTGTGGTATTGGGATATAGAAACTGACACGCTGACTTGCACGGACATAGCCAAAGCGATGTTTGGTTTACCCGTCAATAGCGCAATGTCGGTGCAGGTGTTTTTAGAAGCGGTGCATCACGACGATCGCCCATTCGTTCACACCGTGCTCACTGAGCTAAAAGCGAATCAACCGCATACTGAAATTGAGTATCGGACGCTGTGGGCTTCGGGCACCGTTCGTTGGATTTTGGCAAAGGGCGATTGCGCCTATAACGCTGATGGCATCATAATTTCGACGCGCGGCGTATTAATCGACATTAGCGATCGCAAACAAGCCGAAGAAGCGTTGCGTCAAAGCGAAGAGCAGAGTCGCAACATTCTAGAGAGTATTGATGATGGATTCTTTTCCCTTGATGAGAATTGGCGTTTCACTTACGTGAATCGGTCAGCGGAAATTCTGCTAGACCGCGCTCCGGGCGCTCTGATTGGGAAGAATTTTTGGGAAGAATTCCCAGGGCTCAATGGCAGCGAGTTTGAGCGGGTTCATCGGCGCGTGGCAAACGAGCGCGTGGCTTTTTCAGTCACGGCTTTTTATCCCGATCACGATCGGTGGTATGAGGTTCGCACCTACCCTGCCGCCAACGGGATTACCATTTATTTCCGAAATGTCACCGATCAAAAACTGGCCGAGGAGGTATTGCAACAACGAGAAACAGAACTTCGTTTAGTTACCAATGCCGTGCCTGCCTTAATTTCCTTTGTAGACTCAGGTCAGTGCTATCGCTTCAACAATCGAGCATATGAAGAATGGTTTGGACATCCGGCAGCGGAAATCTATGGCAAGCACCTCCAAGAGGTTTTAGGCGAAACTGGCTATGAAGGGATTCGTCCTTATGTTGAGCAAGTCTTGGCAGGACAGGAAGTGACCTTTGAAAGCCAAATTCCCTACAAAGATGGTGGAACCCGTTATATCAATGCGACCTATGTTCCCCGCTTCAATAGCCAGGGAAAAGTTGAAGGGTTTGTAGCACTGGTCAACGACATCACCGATCGCAAACAAGCCGAAGCCACACTACGGGAGAGTGAGGAACGGTTCCGGCTGATGGCAGATGCTGCCCCTGTGCTGATTTGGATGTCGGGCACCGATAAACTCTGTTATTACTTCAACCTCCCGTGGCTAAACTTTACGGGAAGGACGATCGAGCAAGAAAGGGGCAATGGTTGGACAGAAGGAGTCCACCCCGACGACCTTGATCGGTGTTTAGACACGTATGTGACTGCCTTTGATGCCCGTCAACCGTTCAAGATGGAATATCGCTTGAAACGCTGTGATGGCATATACCGTTGGGTTATGGATGAAGCTGTTCCTCGCTACGGATTGGAAAGTGAGTTCTTGGGCTACATCGGCTCCTGTGTTGATATTGAAGACCACAAGCAAGCTGAGGAAGCCCTGCGCGAGAGTGAATCCCGCCTCCGTCTGATCATTGAAAGCGCCAAAGATTATGCCATCTTCACCATCGACCTTAACGGCATCATTGCCAGTTGGAACTCAGGGGCAGAAAGGTTGTTGGGCTATACCGAGACAGAAGCAATTGGTTGCTCGAGTCGGATGATCTTCACACCCGAAGATAACGAACAAGGACAAGCCGAGTACGAGAGGCAAACGGCTCTACTTCAAGGACGGGCAGAAGACGAACGCTGGCACATCCGCAAAGATGGGAATCGCTTTTGGGCCAGTGGATTGATGATGCCCCTGCTTAACGAAGCGGATTGTCCGCAGGGATTTGTCAAAATAATGCAGGACAAGACCGCACAACGGCAAGCGAGTGAGCGACTGCAATTACTGTATGAAACTACCCGCGATCTGATGCAGACAGAACAGCCTCTGGCTTTGATGGACACGCTATTCCGCAAACTTGCAGTGCAACTCGATCTGCACTCTTACTACAACTTCATGGTCGAAGAAAAAGACAACCGCCCGATGCTGCATTTGAGAAACTATGATGGCATCTCTGAAGAAAGGGCGCAGGCGATCGCATGGATCGAATTAGGGGAATATCTCTGTGGACTGGTTGCCCAAACGCAGCAGCAACTTGTCTTGAATCAAGCCGAACTTTCCACTCATCCGAATGCTAAAGCCGCCTCTGAACTGGGCATCACGGCTTACGTGGGTCAACCGTTAATTGCTCAAGGGCGGTTATTAGGGACGCTCTCATTTGCCAGTCTGACTCGGACGCACTTCACGCCTGCAGAAATCGAGCTGCTGGGCTCTATCTGTGACCAAATCGCGATCGCCCTGGAACGGGCAAACCTGAACGATTCACTGCAGCAGCAAGCGGAACAGCTAAAACAGGCAAATCGGATCAAGGATGAGTTTTTAGCGGTTCTATCCCATGAATTGCGATCGCCCCTCAATCCGATCCTGGGGTGGACAAAGCTGCTGCAAACTGGCAAGCTGGATGCGGCCAAAACTGCACAGGCGTTAGCGACGATCGAACGCAATGCCAAGCTGCAAAGTGAATTGATTGAAGATTTGCTTGATGTCTCGAAAATTCTCCAAGGCAAGCTCAGTCTTAATATTCGTCCAGTCGATTTAGCTTTAACTGTGGAATCGGCGATCGAAACTGTCAATTTGGCTGCTGTTGCCAAATCCATTGATATTCGGACTGTGTTAGATCCTCAGATCGGACAAATTTTGGGGGATTCGGGCCGTTTGCAGCAAGTAGTCTGGAATCTTGTTTCCAATGCGGTCAAATTTACTTCAGCCGGGGGGCGCGTTGAGGTGAATTTGATTCGTGTTGGCAATCAGGCTCAAATTACTGTAACGGATACAGGGATTGGCATCGCACCGGAGTTTTTACCCTACGTGTTTGACTACTTCCGGCAAAAAGATGGCGCTACAACCCGCAAGTTTGGTGGCTTGGGATTGGGGCTGGCGATCGTGCGGCATCTAGTCGAACTGCACGGTGGCACCGTTGGGGCCCAGAGCCAGGGTGAAGGGTTAGGAGCTACCTTTACTGTAAGACTGCCCCTATCAGGGAAGGTAAGAGAAGAAAACTCTTTTGCAAGACTTTCGGAACGATCGACTGCGGATGAACCGTTATCGGGGATGCGGATACTTGTGGTAGATGATGAGCCGGATATGCGAGAGTTGATTTCTTTTTTGCTAGAAGATGCAGGTGCAGAGGTACTGACTATTGCTGTCGCTCAAGAAGCCCTCACAGCGTTGGCTAATTTCCAGCCAGATGTCCTGTTGAGCGACATTGGAATGCCGGGGATGGATGGCTATATGCTGTTGCGACAAGTGCGAGCCATGCCGCCAGAACGGGGTGGGCTGATTCCCGCGATCGCCCTGACTGCCTATGCGGGAGAGTTTAATCAACAGCAAGCTTTGCAAGCTGGATTTAACCGACATCTGGCAAAGCCGATCGAACCGGATCAATTAATTAAGACGATCGTCGCACTTCTTAGCAAGAACACTCATGACCCAGCAAGCTATAAAGATTGAGCCGAAAGAGATCAAACCGCTCAAACATCACCAAGCTTTTAAGTTGCTGTGGCTAGGCAGCGATATTTGTATTAGAGGAGAATCTACAAATAAATCCGGTTTCTAGTCTAACAGTGCGTAAGTCCTGATAATATAATCAATAATTTGGAGTGTCAAAAAAAGACGATGGGAATTAACAAGCACCAGCCTAGAATACGTATAAAACCTTCAGTGATTAAAGCAATAGCTCTGTTCTTTATGTGCTGCTTGTTAACTGCAAGTTGTGGACAAAGAACACGTCCATCGGTCACTGCGAGCGGCGAAAATGCTAATAACCGCGTTACTATTGGCACAACCTTGAAATTACGGACGATCGACCCTGCGGACGGTTACGAAACCTTATCAGGACAATTGCTGCGAAATTTGGGCGACACTCTCTACACTTACAAGTCGGGAACTACAGAGTTAATCCCCCACTTAGCGACAGCAATGCCAAAAGTTAGCCAAGACGGATTGACATATACAATCCCCTTGCGTCAAGGCGTTATTTTTCACGACGACACACCGTTTAACGCCGCCGCAATGGAATTTTCCTTGCAGCGGTTTATCAAAAATGGTGGCAGTCCGGCTATGTTGTTGAGCGATGCAGTAGAATCGGTAAAAGCCACGGGCGAATACGAATTAACTTTTCAACTCAAAAAGCCTTTTTCTGCTTTTCCTTCCCTGTTGACATTTTCCGGTATGTGTGCTGTTTCTCCGAAAGCATACGAGATTGGACAGGGTAAATTTAAACCCGATACGTTTGTGGGAACTGGACGTTACAAGCTGGCGAAGTACGGCAGCGATTCTGTCAAGTTTGACGTGTTTGACAAGTATTGGGGGGAAAAGCCGGTTAATCAAGGAATTGACATTTTGCTGCTTTCTAGTTCGTCAAATTTGTTCAATACTTTTCAGACTGGTGCAGTTGATGTGGCTTATTTGTCTATGGATGCAGACCAAGTTCAAAGCTTGGACGAGGGAGCAAAAAAAGGGAAATGGCAGGAAATCGCGGGGGAAAGCAGTACGGTTAATTACATAACGCTGAATACCAAGTCTAAACCGCTGGACAAGTTAGAAGTCAGACAGGCTATCGCAGCAGTGATGGATCGCCCGGTGATTAACGAGCGCGTACTGCGGGGACAAGCACAACCGCTTTACAGTCTGATTCCCACAAACTTCGACGTTCAAAAACCGGTTTTTAAAGAACTCTACGGTGATGCCAACACGACAAAGGCTAAGGAACTTTTAACGAAAGCGGGGTACTCGGCCACCAATCCTTTCGTTCTGCCAATTTGGTATGCTTCATCTTCCACAAAACGAGCTTTAGTGGTGAGTATGATGGAGGCGCAAGCTAAACTCAAAATGGACGGGATAATGAAGGTAGAAATTAACAGCGTGGAATCTCCGACTTTGTTTCAAAACATAGAGAAGGGAATTTATCCTGCGGTTTTAGTGGATTGGTCTGCGGACTTTTTTGACGCTGACAATTACATTCACCCGTTTTTAGATTGTGCGACAGGTTCCGAGGCTGAGGGCTGCTCCAAAGGTCAAAGTCAAGGTCAGGGTTCGTTTTATTATAGCGATCGGGTAAATCAACTGATCGACAAGGAGCGCAAAGAAACAAACCCTGAAACCCGCAAAGCCCTATTTGGCGAAATTCAAGACATACTGGGTCAAGATGTACCTTTCATCCCTCTTTGGCAAGATAAGGACTATACGTTTGCTCAGAACAGCATTACCGGCGTCCGTCTCGAACCGACGCAATCTTTTCCTTTTTGGTTCCTGAAAAAGCAATAATTCTTTACAAGAATTTCCAGGAGGTGAAACGTCAATAATTATTGCATATTATGTACACAATAGGGTGATGATTGTCACAGTTTATCAAAGAGACTGATCACCCAACCCTCTTTAATAATGTGCGATATTATTAAAGAGAGATATTGCTAAGGGTGGGTATATGAAACTTGGAATTTTAACAACAACAGGGCTGCTGATTGCGATCGGTTGTGCCTCGGGAGTAAAGGCAGAAAACGTATCGCACGTCAAGCAATTATTAGAAACTAAAAAATGTAGCCAATGTGACTTGACAGGAGCGCAGCTTGCTGGTACTGATTTGACTGGCGCAGATTTGAGCGGTGCGAACCTGAGCGGTGCGAACCTGAACGGTGCAAATTTGAACGAAGCCAAACTGAATGAAGCAAATCTGAAACAAGCTAAATTGCAAGGTGCAAGTTTAATTGCGGCTAAAATGCACGGGGCTAATTTGGAGAGTGCTGATTTGAGCCGCGCTAATCTGAGTTTGGCGGGTTTAGTGATTGCGAGTTTGAAAAATACCAACCTCACCAGTGCTAATTTAATCGGCGCTAATTTAGAAAGCGCCAATTTGGCGGGTGCAAACCTGAGAAATGCTCGCCAGTCTGTAGCGAATTTAGCTAATGTCAGCCTCAAAGGTGGCAGTTTGTCGGAAATAGACGTACAGGGAGTCAACTTGCGGGATGCAAATTTGACTAATGCAAATTTGAACGGTGCAAATTTGAACGGTTCGGACTTGACAGGTGCTAATTTAAAGAATGCCAATATGGCAAATGTAGATTTGAAAAACGCTTCTTTGCCGTAGGATGATCGCCAATTGCTATATCAAATTCTGGTGCTTAACAAAGTTAGTATAATAAGGTAGGGGCAATTATGAAATTGCCCCTAAATTTTTAATTGTAAGACTTATCTTGTTTCCGGTCGCTGCGTAGCGTAGATGATTGTTCGGTGTGCGAAGCTTTTCCTTAGCGTCTGCGATTGTTTCATATTTGGATCTAGGATCAATCTGCCTCGTGAGCATCTTGGGCGAAGCGGATAATGTCATCATCGCCGAGGTATTCACCATTTTGGATTTCAATCATCACCAGGGGAATAACGCCTGGATTTTCTACGCGGTGAGCAGTATTCATGGGAACGTAGGTTGACTGTTTCTGCATGAGAATCGTCTCTTTGTCGTCGCAGATAACTTTAGCGGTACCGGAGACGACAACCCAGTGCTCGCTGCGGTGATAGTGCATTTGGGTGCTGATGTGATGCCCCGGTTTGACTTCAATGCGATTGATCTTATAACGATCGCCCGCGTCTATAACTGTAACTTTACCCCAAAACCGGGTTTGTGTGCGATCGTCAATTTTTTCGATTGTGTCCACTGTTTCCACCATCCTGTTTATCTCGCCAACGGTGTCTGTCAAAATATCTGTAGTTCAAAGTATAGCAGGGATTGGCTAAGTGCGTAAGTGCGATCGATTTAAAAATTACTGAATTAGTCGCCATTCACGAGCATCCACAAATTGAGACAAATGCCCCACATTTGTTGTAGCAATTACCACCTCATTGCCTTCACTTGCCTCCAATATTGCTTGAGCCGCCAAAATCACATCCCCGTCAAGTGCATTGGCTTCTGCGGTTGGTCTTCCTCTCATTCTCGCGTCAGCCCACAACTGAGCGGCCAAAAGCATTACTTCTGTAGTCAAAGGACGGTAGGGGATTTGCGATTTAAGTTCATCAAGTCGTCTAATACCTGTCGCCTTACCTGCACGAATTAATTCACGCCTCACCTCATAGTCAGCAATTTCAGGGAGCATTACAATGTAACCTTTCTGTGGCAAAGATTGCAGCCAAAGTTTGCCCTCTTGATATAAAGGAGAGGTGGCTTTGGGATTTGTAACAATTCCTAAAGGCCCAGAATCTAACAACACTATTCTGCTCATGGAATGCTCTTATATATGCACGGGGTTTTCTTCTAGTGCCTTGCGGAGAACTTCAGCGGTTTCTGTTTGCTCCTGTTCATCTCCATCGTCAACCCAAGACTGTAGCAATTTGCTCAGAGCTTCGTGCTGCTGTACGGGATCGATGGTCTTAATTTCGTCTGTAGCTTTTATAGAAGTATCGGGGGTTTCTGGCTTCATTGTTACTGTGGAGCGAAATAGCCGAATCATCTGAAGTAAGTTTGGCCAATATTCTCTCGGAGTTTGCTGAATCTCCCGCAAAAAATCTACAATTTCTTCACCTCTGCGAGTTTCTGGCGCTGAAGTTGCTGTCGCTTGGCTTTCGCTAATTAAAGCTTGCTCAGGCATAATCACTTTTCTCCTTTCTCAGATTTATATGAAATTCGATAGACTTACGAAAAGGGGATGGGGGCGGGTCGATCAATATCCTGGATGTGAATTAGAGATGCAGGCGTGAACCCCTACTCCTATTATAAACAAAAGGCGGGCGATCGCCCGCCACACTTTTTACTTGCTCAATACACCATCGGGAATGCCCAAAATATCCTCAATGCGAGGCATATCTTCCAAAGCAATCACTCTGCCTTCATCCTCAAAACCAGCAATTTGATCGAAATTCAAATACCGATACAAATCACCAGCAAAAGGATCGATTCTCTTCGACACAATGTCATTGTATTCTTGGACTGTAGGAATGCGACCTAACAGCGAACAAACGGCAGCCAATTCCGCCGAACCGAGATAAACTTGCGCGTCTTTGCCCATGCGGTTGTTAAAGTTGCGAGTAGAAGTTGAAAACACCGTTGTCGCATCTTTAACCCGCGCTTGATTGCCCATACACAGACTGCAACCGGGCATTTCTGTACGCGCTCCAGCGGCTCCAAAAATGCTGTAATAACCTTCTTCTTTGAGTTGCTGTTCGTCCATGCGAGTTGGCGGACAAATCCACAGGCGAGTTTTGACTTCTCCTGCACCTTCCAACACCTTTGCAGTGGCGCGATAGTGACCGATATTTGTCATGCAAGAACCGACAAATACTTCGTCAACCCGATCGCCCGCAACCTCACTCAACAACTTAACATTATCCGGGTCATTCGGAGCAGCCACAATTGGCTCTTTAATCTCGTTCAGATCGATTTCGATGATTTCGACATATTCCGCGTCAGCATCAGCCTCTAACAGCACCGGATTAGCCAGCCATTCCTCCATCTTCGCCACCCGGCGCATCATCGTCCGTGCATCTTGATAGCCCCGCGCCACCATGTTTTTCAGCAGCGCGACATTGGAGCGAATGTACTCAGAAACAGTCTCCACGCTCAATTTAATCGTGCATCCGGCGCAAGAACGCTCGGCCGTCGCATCGGTCAATTCAAAAGCCTGCTCAACCTTCAAATCGGGCAAACCTTCAATCTCCATAATCCGCCCAGAAAAGATGTTTTTCTTATTCTGTTTCGAGACTGTCAGCAAACCTTTTTGAATTGCTACATAGGGAATTGCATTCACAACATCCCGCAGCGTTACTCCCGGCTGCAATTCACCTTTAAACCGCACTAATACCGATTCCGGCATATCCAAAGGCATGACGCCCAAAGCCGCAGCAAATGCCACCAATCCCGAACCAGCAGGAAAGGAAATTCCCAAAGGAAAACGAGTGTGAGAATCGCCGCCGGTTCCCACTGTATCCGGCAATAACATTCGATTCAGCCAGGAGTGAATAATACCGTCTCCGGGGCGCAAAGCTATGCCGGCGCGCTCTGCCATGAAATCGGGCAATTCATGGTGAGTTTTGACATCAACTGGTTTGGGATAAGCGGCCGTGTGGCAGAAACTTTGAATTACCAAATCAGCGCTAAATCCCAAACAAGCAAGTTCTTTTAATTCGTCCCGAGTCATCGGCCCGGTAGTATCTTGCGAGCCGACTGTTGTCATGACTGGTTCGCAAGATGTACCGGGACGAACGCCGGACAAACCGCAAGCTTTGCCTACCATTTTTTGTGCTAAAGTGAAGCCTTTGCCGGTATCTACTGGGATTGTAGGGCGGGTAAAAATAGTGCTAGGTTCTAGCCCCAAAGCTGCGCGGGTTTTGTCGGTTAAAGTTCGTCCAATTAATAGCGGAATTCGGCCACCTGCGCGAACTTCGTCTAGAATTGTGTCGGGTTTGAGAGTGAATGTGGAGATGATTTCTCCGGCTTCGTTGGTGATTTCGCCTTTGTAGGGATGGATGGTAATTACCATTCCTGTTTCCATTTTGGAGACATCACATTCGATCGGCAAAGCGCCGGAATCTTCAGCGGTATTGAAGAAAATCGGGGCGATCGCACTTCCTAAAATATAACCGCCGCTGCGCTTGTTCGGCACAAACGGAATATCATTGCCAATGTGCCAGAGTACGGAATTAATCGCCGATTTCCGTGACGAACCGGTACCGACAACATCACCAACATAGGCTACGGGATGACCTTTTTGCTTCAAATCTGCAATGGTTTGCAAAGCCCCAGGCATCTTACTTTCGAGCATCGCCAAAGCGTGTAGGGGAATGTCCGGCCGCGTGGTAGCATGAGGTGCAGGCGATAAGTCGTCAGTATTGGTTTCTCCAGGAACTTTGAAGACTGTAACGGTAATCACTTCTGGCAACACAGGACGACCTGTAAACCACTCGGCATCCGCCCAAGAATCGACTACCTGCTTGGCGTAGGGATTACTATCAGACAAAGCTATAACGTCGTGGAAAGCGTCGAATACTAACAACGTTTTGCTCAGTGCCCGGGCGGCGGTGGCGGGAATGGCAATTTCGGCAGTAGGATTGAGCAAATCGATTAAAGATTGGACGTTGTAACCGCCCATCATTGTACCCAGCAGGTAAACTGCCCATTTGGGAGCAATTAGAGGGCTGTGGATTTCGCCTTTAGCAATGCCGGTTAAAAAACCAGCTTTGACGTAGGCGGCGCTGTCTACTCCGGGTGGGACGCGATCGCGCAATAATTCTATTAAGGTTTCTTCTTCTTGTGCCGGCGGATTTTTCAGCAGTTCACACAGTTCCGACGTTTGCTGGGCGTCTAGCGGCAGCGGTGGAATTCCCAAAGCGGCTCGTTCGGCAGCAGTGCGGCGGTAAGATTCAAGCATTTCTCCTCTCTCCTCGGATAGTATTCGGTGGTTGGCAAGTAGGTGACTTTACTTTTTAGATTAGGAGCTTCCGCTGCACATTTGGTAAAGTACCTCGCTCTTATAAAAACTTAACGCAACTTTAAAAACAGTAGATTGTCATACCAAAGACAGATGTGGCCTTTAACGGGAGAGAAGTGTATCAAACTTCAGCCGAGCAGTTTAGGGGCCTTCAGTTGCATAGTTCTGGTTAAGATTAATGTGTTGTGGGCTACTGTCGATCGTCCTCTGCATCCATCCCTGACAACTAAAGTTATGGAAGCATTTGTCAATGAGCAATTATGCTCAGAATTTACTCGGATTTTGGTTACAAAACTCAGATGGGCGCGATCAAGCAATGATGCCGAGCACCATATCCTTCTTTTGTGACTCTGGGAAAATAAAAATGAGAACCAAATTTTCAACTGTAGATAAATCAAGGATTTGAGCATTTATTTTCTAACAGAATGGCTGAAATAAAGGTTTTTGGTAAAAGTCTTATGATATAACCATCCCAGATTATTTTCTGCCGAAACTGACAAAAGAGGGATATTTATGCTGACCCACTCCCAAATCCCGAATTTTTTACTCCTAGAAAAGCAGTTTTTTTGAGTAATCTTACTGATTGACAAATGAAATTAAGTCTTCAGTTGTTACCCATGCTCTGCCTCTGAAATCGTCATTTACCACAAGTTTAAAAAAGTTGTCCTGCTAATGGATCGATTAAACAATGGAAAGTTTTATCCCTGAAAACTCTGAAAACTGTCACGGCTGGGCCTCCAAGCCAGACTTGTACAAAGAGTTGCAAGGAACCAAAGAATTACTGCTGACGATCGGCAACTCGATGCCAATGCCACTGATCGTCAGCAGTCTGGCGGACGGCACAATTCTTTATAGTAACGATTTAGGCCGTCAGGCTTTCGGGTTCACAGGATTCAAGTCGATCGAGCACCAAAAAGCCGAAATGCTCTACCACAACCCTGCAGAGCGCCAGGAATTGCTGTTGTGGCTCGCCCGCAACGAACACGTCCGCGAGACAGAAGTCAGGCTTAAAAAAGCTGACGGTACGCTTTTTTGGGCAAGTGTATCGATGCGGTATCTGACATTGGTGTCAGGGAAAGCTGTTCTGTCAGTGTTCAGCGACATTACTGATCGGAAGCGAGCGGCCGCGAAGGAGCAGGAATTGCTCACCTCAATCCACTCGCGGGCCCGCCAGCAAGCGGCCGTCGCTTACTTGGGGCAGCAGGCCCTGGCCGAAACAGATTTGTCTGCACTGATGGACAAAGCTGCGGTTTTAATTGCTCAAACCCTGGACGTTGATTATTGCCAGGTGTTAGAACTGTTGCCCTCTGGTCATGCTTTTCTGCTGCGAGCGGGGGTTGGCTGGCAGCCGGGCCTCGTCGGCAGCGCTACTGTTGCCGCTTCTGCCCGATCGCAAGCAGGTTACACATTGCTAGTGGGCGAACCGACAATCGTCGAAGATTTGCGGGTGGAAACGCGCTTTAGCGAGTTGCCGCTCCTGCACAACCACCGGGCTGTCAGCGGCCTTACTGTCATCATTCCCGGCAATCGGGGGCTGGGGAGCAATTGGGGACAAGCAGAACCAGCCAACAGTTCATCCTCGCCGGCCTGGGGCATTTTGGGGGTTCATACCAGCCAAGAGCGGGTTTTCAGTCAAGATGACGTTTATTTTGTCGAAGCGATCGCCAACGTGTTAGCTGCGGCGATCGAGCGAATTATATCGCAAGAGCGCTTACAAATGATGGAACGGGCGATCGAAAGTTGCAGCAACGGCATTGCAATCACCGACGCGACAGTTGCAGATAATCCGATTATTTATGTCAATCCGAGTTTTGAGCGGATTACGGGTTATAGCAGAGACGAGTTAATGGGCAAAAATTGCCGATTTTTGCAGGGCACAGACACTGACAGCCCCGCTGCCAGACAATTGCGAATTGCGATTGAAGAAGGCAGAGAATCTCAAGTTATATTACGCAACTTTCGGAAAGACGGCACCCCTTTTTGGCACGAACTGTCGATCGCTCCGATTTACAACTCGCGGCGACACTTAACTCACTTTATTGGAGTACAAACAGACATTACCGACCGCCAGCGCTCGGAAGAAGAATTATTTTTAAATTCTCAAGCTTTAGCAGCGTTTAGCGCTAATCTAAAACACTTGCATCGGATTACAACTTATCATTATCAAAACTTTGAAGAGCTGGTTGACGATTATCTAACAGCAGGCTGTTTGATGTTTGGACTTTCTATAGGGATCATGGCTGAAGTTGAGAGCGAAACTTTTATTGTGCAGGCAGCGAAAACTGATTTAGGATACTTCGTGCGAGGCTTAGAATTGAACCTCAGCGATACTTACTGCGCCGCAGTCATTAAACTCAATAAAACAGTTTCGTATTCTCATATAGGAGCAGACATAGAGATGCGCGAACATCCAGCTTATCAAAGCTGCAAATCAGAATCTTACATCGGAACGCCGATATTTGTCAACAATAAAACCTACGGAACTTTGAGTTTTAGTTCGCCAGAAATAAAGAAAAGAAAATTTAAGTACGAAGAAATAGAAATCATAGAATTGATGGCTCAAAGTATTGGCAAAATTCTGGCGGTTCACCAAATGGAAGTCGAACGCCAGCAGGCTGAAAAAGAGCGATGCGAGTTGATAGTATCTCTCAAAGAAAGTGAAGAACGCTATCGCCGTTTAGTAGAACTATCTCCCGAAGCTATCGCCGTTCACAGTCAAGGGAAAATCGCCTACATCAATGCTGCCGGCGCAAAACTCCTCGGTGCGAACTCTCCCGATGCGCTAATCGGCTTTCCCATATTGCATTTCGTCCATCCAAACTATGTGGAAACTGCCAAAGAGCGCATCCGGCTAGTCGAGACAGAAAATCAGCCGCTCGACCTTGCCGAACAAAAACTGATTCGGTTCGATGGACAAATAATAGACGTTGAAGTTGTCGGCATCCCCGCTACTTATCAAGGCTCAACCGCCGCCCAGATTATTATCCGAGATGTCACCGAGCGCAAGCGAGTAGAACGGGAACTGCTGCACGGCGCTTTTCACGATGCGCTGACAGGTTTGCCCAACCGCGTTTTGTTCCTAGACAGGCTAGGACAAGCCATCCGCCGAGCCAATCAGTCCCCGGATTACAAATTTGGTTTACTTTTCCTCGATTTAGACCGCTTCAAAGTAGTTAATGATTCTTTAGGACACGTTTTAGGAGACAAACTGCTAATCGCCCTCGCCCAGCGACTGCAAACCTGCGTCCGGGTTTCTGATACCGTCGCCCGGCTGGGGGGAGACGAATTCACCATCCTGCTAGACCACATTCAGAGCCTCAGCGACGCCACCCTCGCAGCTAAAAAGATACAAAAAGAACTGACGAAGCCGTTTCATCTCGAAGGGCACGAAGTATTTACCACCGCTAGCATTGGCATTGTTTTCAGTCGAAGCGAAGCCCCCGCCAGTGGCGAATCGAATCAGTACACTCACCCGGAAGAATTCCTACGCGATGCTGACATCGCTATGTACCGCGCTAAAGCTTTGGGTAAGGCCCGCCACGAAGTGTTTAATTTGGCGATGCACGACCAAACTATGTCGCTGTTGCAGTTAGAAACTGACCTGCGGTTGGCTATTTTGGGCAAGGAGGAATTAGGAGAGAGCAAGGATCAATGTTCGCACTTTATTGTGCACTACCAACCGATTGTTTCGATCGCCAGCGGTGCGCTCGAAGGTTTTGAGGCCTTGGTGCGCTGGCACCACCCAGTTCGGGGTTTAGTTCCGCCGTCTACTTTTATCCCTGTAGCTGAAGAAACAGGTTTGATCGTGCCTCTGGGAGCCTGGGTGTTGCGGGAAGCTTGTCAGCAATTGCGGATTTGGCAAGAAATGTTAACCGAGGAACAGGGAAGAAGTCCAATGGAAGTCGGAACAAGACCCTTCGACTCCTTTCGGCTGCACTCAGGGCAACTCGCTCAGCGTAACAAGAAGGAAGAAGACGCTTCGACTTCGCTCAGGGTAACAACAGAGAAGAGGGCAACGGGCAATGTAGAGGATTTAACTGATGTAACAGATACAGGGCATGAGGAACACGGAACTTTTACTGAGCGTAGCCCCAGTATTGGTCACAGGGAAGAAAGAATCGGTAAAAAATTACCAATTCCTAGTTACCAATTCCCGATTAGCGATTTCCACTCCTCTATTACCAATTCCCAATTCCCAATTACCAATACTTCGGCTACGTTCAGTACAGCTTCCCCGGTATCAATTCCGAATTTTAAATTACCAATTATTGCTCCTTCGCAATTAACAATGAGCGTCAATCTTTCTCCTAAACAGTTAGGTTTCCCGAATTTAATCGATGAAATCGATGAAATTTTAGCAGAAACAGGCTGCGATCCGAGCTGTTTAAAATTGGAGATTACTGAAAGCGCGATCGTGGAAAATGTCAAGAAAGCCAATATTGTGCTAGCCGAATTAAAAGGTAGAAATATTCGATTGTCGATCGACGATTTCGGTACTGGCTATTCGTCTTTAAGTTACTTGCACCGTTTTCCGCTGGATACACTGAAGATCGATCGATCTTTTGTGAGCCGCTTGGGGGCTGTCGAAAACGGTGACGACGGGGGTCAGCCTTTGCAGATTGTGCGGGCGATCGTAACTTTGGCTCACAATTTGGGATTAAATGCGATCGCCGAAGGTGTAGAGACAGCCGAACAGTTAGCACAGCTTAGAGAACTAGACTGCGAATTAGCTCAGGGATATTGGTTTTCTAAACCTTTGGACAGTGATGCTATTACTGAAATGCTTACAAAAATCGATTGATTTATAAAAGTTTCATATTTTTTGAAGTTCCTCTGCGGGGGAACTTCAGCTTAAATGTAAAGAATTTGGTTTTCCATTTCGTCGGCTGTTGTGGTATTGAGGATTGAAACCAGCCTACCCACAATTTTCCCATACGGATGCCGGACTGCAATGATAATTCCGTAATGTTTTCCCTCCCGACTGAAATATTCTTGAGCAAGCGCTTCAAAATCATTTCGATTGTGGGTGAGAATAGCTGCTTTTTGGCTAATAGGATACTCCAACTGCTCGACATCTGTTTTTCCGAGTTGCCCTGCTTGTTTGGCAGTTGTTGCTTCAAAACCGCGAGAATGTAGCAAGCTAGCTACAAGCACATCGACATCTTCATCTCAATAGACATGAATAAAAATTTCACTCATCGATCTTTGACTCGCGGATCGATTAACTCATCGGGAATGCGGTTAAGTTCAATATACTTGTTAATTTCTGCTTGGCAATCTAGATAGTAGCTCAAGGCATCAAATACTTGCGCTAGGGTGAGGTGTGGCAAACGATGAGGAATCTCTTCTGGCGAAACTCCAATACGCCACATCTCCACGATCGCCCGCACCGGAGTTCGAGTACCCTTGATAATCGGTTCACCACTCAGAATTTCATCATTCCTGACAATGTGACAGTGTTCTGTTGATTGAACCATATTAGTTTGATTTCTCTATTTTGGAGAATCCATAAATATTTTAGCTCAATTAGTTCGCGATCGCACGCTTCTACCTCAAAAACCCGGTTTCTGGCGATCGTCCTCAACCTAAAATGACGCAATTACGTTAATAAACCGGGTTTTTGCGTCCCTGTTTTGCCGATGCCCCATTAACAATTAGCTTTGAGGGGAATCTCGATCGCCAATTCTGTACCCTGTCCCGGCGAAGAAGTGCATTTCAGCGACCCGTTGTGTCTGTCTGTAACAATTTGATAGCTAATTGACAAGCCCATCCCAGTGCCTTTACCCACAGGTTTAGTGGTAAAAAACGGGTCAAAAAGCCGAGTGCCGACAGTCTCCGGTATGCCCGGCCCGTTGTCAGAAATCCGAATGATTACTTTGCCCGCTGGCGATATTTCAGTGCGGATGCGGATGCTGCTGGGCTTTTGCCGCATTTCCTCAGCAGAACGGCGCATATCCCGTTCTTCCAAAGCATCCAAAGCATTGCTCAAGATGTTCATAAATACTTGATTTAACTGTCCGGCATAACATTCTACTAAGGGCAGTTGAGCGTATTCTTTAATCACCTCAATTTCGGGATGATTGTGTTTAGCTTTGAGCCGATGCTGCAAAATCATCAGGGTGCTATCTATGCCGTCGTGTATGTTGACTGCTTTCTTTTCAGCTTCGTCCATGCGAGAAAATGTGCGGAGAGAAGCAACAATTTGTTGAATTCTGTCTGCACCGACTTTCATTGAAGAAAGCAACTTTGGCAAGTCTTTCATCAGAAATTCGAGTTCAATATTGTCTACTTCTTCTTGAATTTCCTGGACTGGATCGGGATAGTGGTTTTGGTAAAGTTCGATCAGGTGCAGCAAGTCTTGGGTATAGTCGTTGGCGTGGCTCAGATTGCCGTAAATAAAATTAACTGGGTTGTTGATTTCGTGGGCGACTCCTGCCACAAGTTGACCGAGACTTGACATTTTTTCATTTTGAATTAACTGCGATTGAGTGCTGGTTAATTTCTGCAATGTTTGTTCTAATTCGAGAGCTTTATTGCGAGTTTGGGCGTAAAGATCGGCTTGGTTGAGAGCGATCGCCAATTGAACTGTAACCGCTTGCAATAATTCTACTTCGCCCTCACTCCAGGGTCGCACAGCAGCAGAGTGGGAGCAGGTAACAACACTCACTACTCCCGAAAGTGCCTGCATCGGAATTGCCAACACAGATTGGTAGCCTAGAGAGTTAAGAGACCTTCTCCAAACAGGGTCTGCGAGCGATCCGACATCATCGATTTGCAGCGTTTCTAGACGCAACATCTGTTCTCCTATAGTGCCGAAAGCAGAAGCTTTATAGCAACCTATTAAATTGGGAAGTTCTATTCTGCGAGATTCTTGAATAATTTCCCAAAAAGCCTCTTCTTGTTCGCTGCGGTACCAGGAAAAATAGCACCGATCTATCTGCATGAAAGCCCTAATTTCTTGGACGGCGACAGCAATAATGCTGTCGAAATCGAGGGAATTGCGAATTTGAGTAGTGAGGTTGTTGAGCAATTTTTCTCGCTCTGCCTGCTGTCTGAGTCGGGCTGACGATTGCCTCAAGGCAATTTCTCCCCGCTTGCGATCGGTAATGTCTTCGGTGACAGCTAATAGATATTGCGGTTTGCCATCAGCATCGAGTATTGCGGTTTTCTTTGTATGAAATATGCGAGTATCGCCTTCTCTTGTTTGAATCAGTTCTTCGGGAATGTCTACAATTTGCCCGCCCGCTAGCGCTTCCCGGTCTTTGGCGGTGAAAAAGTCGGCTTGTTCTCTGGGGAAAAAGTCATAATCATTTTTGCCCCTAACTTCTACTGCACTGAAACCGAGCAACTCTTGGGCCGCCGGGTTCCACAGTACAAATCGCAAGTCTTCTGCTTCTTTGGCAAATACTCCTACGGGTATGGTGTTGAGAACTGATTCCATAAACTGTTGAGCCTGTTGGAGTTCTGCTTCTGCCTGTTTGCGATCGCTAATATCTCGGACGTTGGCAATGATGCTGAGATTGCCGTTGAGATTAATTTTGGACAGGGCAATTTCTGCATCAAAAGTTGAACCGTCTTTGGGACGCCTGGCTTTCCATTCCACGCGACCTGTTTCGCCGGCTAATACTCTTTCCCAAAGTTCTCCCATTTGTTCAATGGGATTGTCACCACTTGAATAGTCCTTTTTAATTGATAATTTTGTTGCTTGTTCTGGGCTAACTCCGTACATTTCTAACATTCGATTATTGAAATCGAGAATATTTCCTTCTAAATCGTGAATCAAGATAGCATCGTAGACATTGTTAAAGATTGTTCGCAAGTTTTGCTCGGAAACTTGCAGCGCTGCTTCTGCCTGTTTGCGATCGCCAATTTCTTGTTCTAATTGCGTGACTGCTTGGGAAAGTTCGGCCGTGCGATCGCTCACTCTGTCTTCTAACTCGACTGCTGCTTGCCGTAGTGCTGCTTCGGCGGCTTTGCGATCGGTAATGTCGAGCGCCGTACCGAACAGTTTTACCACCTTGCCGTTCGCATCGGTTTCGGCTTTGCCCACGGCGTTCAGGTATCGCAAGGTGCCGTCGGGACGGTAAAAGCGGTAGTCAAAATCGTAGGGAATGCCGAATTCAAGGCTCTGCTGTATTTGCCTTTGCCACAATTCCACATCTTCTGGATGGTACAAAGAGATTTGCTGCTCTACGCTGGGCGCTGCCGCAGCGGGTTCGAGTCCGTAGATGCGGAAGAGTTCTTCCGACCAAGTGACGGTATTCGTAGCTGGGTAGAATTCCCAATTGCCGACGTGGGCGACTCTCTGGGCTTCTTTTAGCTGCCGCTGGCTCTCGCGGATGGCGGTTTCGGCAACTTTTCGATCGGTAATGTCGAGCAGGACACCGCAAAATACAATTTCGCCGTTCTCGCTGCGGGTGGGCATGGAGTCGCCCTGCCACCAGCGAATCTCACCGTCGGGCTTGACTAACCGCCCTTCATAGTGCCAGGGAGAGAGGTTTTCTACGGCTTCGTTGACGGAAGCGAGGTGGGCTTCCAAGTCTTCGGGGTGGATTCGAGAAATAAATGTATTTAAGTCTCGCGTCATTTCTGCTGCTGTAACGCCCGTGATATCTTCGATACGATCGCTCATATAGTCAACTCTCCACACTCCCTGGCTGCTGCAAAACTGGAACAAAGCTCCGGGCATGGTGGCTGCGATCGTCCGGAACCGGGCTTCGCTGGCCGTGAGGGCGGCAAAAGTCTGGCGCAGTTCTGCCGTGCGTGCTTCTACTCTGCGCTCTAGTTCTGCGTTGGCGTGTTGCAAGGCTGCTTCTGCGCGCTTGCGATCGGTAATGTCGGTGGCTGTACCGGTGGTGCCGAGGCAGTTTCCGGTTTCGTCGTAGAGGGCGATCGCGTTAAACATCAAATGTTTCATGCTGCCGTCTTTGGCGATTTGCGTGGTTTCGTACTGGAAAATTGATTCTCCGGCCACTAGGCGGGCGAAAACTTCTAAATCTTTCTGGCTTTGTTCTGGTGTCACAAAGTCGGAGAACGGCCGACCGATCATTTCTTCTGGTTCGTAACCGTAGATGTACTTAACTGCTGGGTTGACGAAGGTGTAGCATCCTGAAGCATCGACCGACCAAATCATGTCTTGGGAGGTTTCTACCAGGCTGCGGTATTTGGTTTCGCTGGCTTTGACCGCTTCTTCTGCTTGTTTGCGTTCCGTCATGTCGCGAGACACGCCGACAGTCATTGTAACTTGGCCGTCTTGATTGCGGATCGGTGTTTTGACGGTGCTGAACAGCCGCACTTCTCCGTCGTAGCGCGTCACCGGTTCTTCGGAAATTTGCAGAGTGTGTCCGGTGTCAAATACGAAGGCGTCATCTCTGACGTACTGGAGAGTATTGTCGGGATTGGCGAAAGGTGCGTCTACGATGTCTTGAAGTTCCTCTTGAGTCATGCCGTAATAGTCGCGGAATGCTTGATTTGCCCAGACGATTTTCGATTGGGGGCCTTTGACTAATACCATATCGGCGATCGAATCGAGAATTTGGTGATATTTTTGCTCGCTGTCGCGGAGTTTCTGCTGCGTGGATTCGATTTGTGCTATTTGCCTCTGGGTTTGCAAGTGCAGTTCGGCTTGGTAGATGGCAACTGCTAAATGGTCGCCTACTTGTCTGGCAAATTCGATTTCGTCTTCTTGCCACTGGCGGGGTTGACCGCAGGAGTGAATGCACAGCAATCCCCACAAATGTTTCCCTTGCAGCAGCGGTACGACTAAGTTGGCTCGAATTTGAAACCGCTTGAGGATTTTGAGGTGACAAGGGCTCAACCGAGCTTTGTAGATGTCCGTGACTGCTTGAACGTATCCTTTGGCATAGTTGGCGGCAAATTGTTCGCCGAAGCAGTAGTCGCGGACTCTTGCTCCCAAAGATGGGCTGTATTGGGGCAGTACGTCTTCGGAAACTACTTCGCCCTCATTACATTCGGATTCGGGAAAGAAGCGATAGACGGCGACTCGATCGGCATTTAGGAGTTGCCGGACTTCGGTGGCTGTGATTTTGAATATTGTTTCTAAGTCTAGGGATTCACGAATTTTGTTAATAACACCCATCAGCGCTTGCAGCTTTTTGAACCAGGTTTGAGACTGCGTTTCTCTTTCTAGGTGAGCTAGCTTCTCGCGCAGGTTGTTGACTTCGTGATACAGGTATTCATGAAACATAATGCTTTTTATTTAGTTATTTTGCGTTTTGGTATCGAGGTTGATGGCCTCTCAATAGTGTTCTGCAAGTTGAGCCTGGTAACTTAAAAGGGCAAAGAACCTATTCTCCCCCTTCTGCTAGCACTTAGCATCTACTCAGGCTGCATTTCCGTATTTTTTCTAGATTGAAAAGTCAATGGACTATCTTAGCTGCCGTATATTTACTGAAAAAGGGGCATAATTTGCTACTTCATCAATTTTCAATTATGGAGAATAATGCTAACAAAACTTACACATAAACCCGGTTGTTTAACGTAATTAAGCTAGGGAAACTCCCAAAGTAGAAACAAGAAACCCGGTTCCATTTCGCGATCGGGAGGAGCGCCCTGACTAATTTTGACATTTTTTCTGCTCGCCTTCGGTTGCAATTGTCACCTTTTTATTATTACCGCAAACTCGCTCTATGGTTTCCTTGGTTTTGCGATCGAATATCCTGTTGAGCTCGCCTCTCTTAAAATTTGTTTAAATTTACGCGATCGCCTTTTCTATACTTTTCATTAATTCTAGATTTATCGATCCTAAATTAGATTTTATACAGCCTTTATGGCAAGCCAAACTTTGAGATAGTTTTCCTGGCATTCTCATTATTTTATGCGATGGATTGAATTTTTTAAACTGATTAAACTTCACCCAATCAGAGGTTAGTTTTCCGTAAAAGAGTTGAGGTAGTTGCAGGCTATAGTTAAATTGGTTCAACTCAAGGGCTATCGCTACCGCAACGGGTTCGCACGCGAGTTCGGGATAGCTACCCTTCGGGAACGCTTCGCGAACGCACGCGCGGAGACTTTTTGCCCGATTTTTGACAAGTATAAAAATTTTAGATAATACAAATATTTAGGGTATCACATTTTTGGCTAAAGTAAAGGTATTTCAAGCTCGATCAATAGAAATGGGGATCGCGAGGATTAAAGTTTGGGCGAAGTAATGATAAATTCCGTAGAAACTCGCATTTCCCTTTCTACCTTTAAAGTGCCAGCCTGTGGTTCGGCAATAATATCGCGAGTGAGAGATCAGCCAAAACCGACTGCTTCTGCTGTTGGTTTAGTAGTAAAGAAAAGATGCCAGATTTTTGCTTGAATTTATAGAGAAACTCTGATGGTATTGTCGCGCATACCAAGTTCAACTGCTTTTGCCAGTTTTTGCATTTTTACCAAATTTTTGAGAGTAAATTTTATGTTTATAGATCGGTTCCTTGCAGCCATTTTTCGGCTTGTGAAATACAGCCTAACAAGCATGAACACTGATATTTTTTATCAAAGCGCGGTTGAAATCCTAGAAGCCAACTTCCGACAGAGCGATCGCACTGTCATACTCAGTATAAATTATTATATTGAAGCGACGAGCGATCGGCTGCTATGATCAAGGAACTGCTACAAGCTTAAGAAGCAGTTTTCAGTATCGCCTTTGCTTCCTCAATATTTTCGGCAACCAATTTGCCTGACTCGATAAAGGCTGCTCTTTCGGTATCGCTGAGTTCGAGTTCCACTATTTGTTCTACTCCCTGATATCCCAAGCGGCAGGGTACTCCTAAAAAGATATCTTGCACGCCGTATTCGCCGTGCAAATAAACGCAGCAAGGCAAGAGTCGCGACTGATTAAATAAAATAGATTCTACCATCAAACAGGCAGAAGATGCGGGTGCAAAATAAGCACTACCAGTCTTCATCAATTCGACAATTTCTGCGCCGCCGTGGCGAGTCCGCTGTACGAGTCGATCAATCGCCCCAGCATCCATAAGTTGATTGATGGGAATACCGTTGACAGTGGAATAGCGGGGCAAAGGAACCATTAAATCGCCGTGAGAACCGATGACAGTTGCATTGATTTCAGCATTTGAAACGCCCAATTCCATGGCAATAAAAGTTTGAAAGCGGGCGGAGTCGAGAACTCCCCCCATACCCATGACTCGGTGTTTTGGCACATCGGCAGCTTCCCAAGCTAAATAAGTCATGATATCTAGGGGATTGGTGATGACGATTAAGATTGCTTCGGGAGAATGCTCGATCGCCTGTTTTGAGGCTTCGGTGACAATTCGAGCATTGATTTTAATTAAATCTTCGCGATTAATACCGGGTTTGCGGGGCACTCCGGCGGCAATTACTATGATATTTGAGTTTGCCGTATCTGTATAATCATTTGTACCAACAATTTGGCGATCGTGGCGTTCCACTCCCCTAGCTTCCATCAAATCCAAAGCAACGCCCTGCGGCCAACCCTCCACAATATCTAGCAATACTACATCTGCCAGATTTTTCTCAGCAATTCGCTGGGCTAACGTACTACCGACTTTGCCTGCACCAATAATTGATACGCGGTTTGATGGAGAATTCATTGGATTTTAGATTTTAGATTTTAGATTTTAGTAATCAGCTTAATTGGGGAAAGGTGCGCGGTGTGCACCCTTCGCTACATTAAGAACAGTGATGTTTAGTTTTGGTGAGTTACTTAAAATCTTCGAGTTGGTCTACCCGCAGCCAAATATTCGGGGTGGGAACTTTGCCAAATTTGACGAAGGCATAGTCGCCGCGAACATCCATCACTTCGCCCTTTGTTTCAAATATATACGAGGAAAAGCGCTGGTCGCTGGCTTTGGCTTCTAGACTGTTTTCCAATTTTTCGCGTACAGCGCGAACTATACTGCCTTTTTTGATTGCCATAACTTGCTTTGTTTAGTTTAAAAAACTATACAAATTTTAATCTAGATTTGGCTTGAAAGTCACTCGTCGATTGAAATCGCTACTAAACAAACGAAGTCCGCCTACGCGGACTAAGGAATAAAGGGGTGTGATTCGTGGGGTAAATCTACAATCTAAAATCTAAAGCCTAAAATCCATTGACTGCTTCCTATGTCTGACAAATGGGGCAAAAATGAGTCGATCGCCCTGCTAATTTTATACGTTCGATGGTTGCGGAGCAAGTGCGACAGGGCTGACCAGCGCGATTGTACACCCAAGCGACGCCGCCGTAGTTGCCGTTGACACCTTGGACGTTGAGAAAATTGCTAAAAGTGGTGCCGCCGGATGCGATCGCCTTCTGTAAAACTTGAATAATAGCTGTATGGATGCGTCCAATTTGCTCTGCGGTCAAATCCGCGCACAGAGTTGTGGGCATCACTCCCGACAAAAACAAAGTTTCGTCTGCGTAAATATTGCCCAAACCAGCTATCAGTGACTGGTCTAGCAAAGCTGTTTTAATTGGTCGCGCCCGCCGATGCAGCTTGCGGGTCAAATATTCTGTTGTAAACTCGTCTGAAAACGGTTCGGGGCCTAAGAGTTTCAGACCGATGACAGTGCTGGAAACCTCGGTTTCTGCCGGCACGTACCACATTTGCCCGAAGGTGCGCTGGTCTACAAAGCGCAATTCTTGGTTTCCCTCAAAGAATAGCCGCACTCGCGCGTGTTTTTGCAGGGGTTCGGATCTGTTCACCCACAGCAGTTGTCCGGTCATCCGCAGGTGAACGCCCAGCCAGCCGGCTTTTGAAGGCAAAAGGGAGGGGGAGAAAGAAGGCGTTCGGGAAGAGTTTGGAGTTTGGGCAAGAAATTCTCCCACTCTCCCCCTCTCCCCCTCTCCCTCTCTCCCCCTTTCCCTTTCTCCTTCTGGGAATTGAGATAGTTCTGCCAGTAGATATTTGCCGCGTCTGTACCAGCGGGCGATCGACTTTCCTTTGAGTTGTGTCAAAAAATCGGTCGCAGAGATTGAGCGGGCGATCGTGCTGTTTAACAACACGTCCCCGCCCAACATTTCTCGATCGAGGGTTGCTTGATTCAAACCCCGGCAAATAGTTTCAACTTCTGGCAGTTCTGGCACAATTAGCGTTGTTCTGTTCCTTGATTTGGCGAACCTTCGGCGCTGCCCGGAACTTCGGCACCGGGTTTGCTGTCCGTCGAAGTTTTCGGCTGCTGGGGGGCTCCTCCGCTGCCGGTTTTCCGGGTTTTCTGGTCTACCGTGGTTTGTTTGCCGCCGGAAGCTACTGGAGTCCCTGTTTTCGCTTTTGCTTTGGGTGCTGCTACTTCCACTAATTCGCTTTGGGCGAAGTTGTTGGTGTTGACGCCTGCATAATTTACGTTGTTAAAGCGAACGATAACTGGGTATTTAATGCCGCTTTGGTCTACCGTAGCAACGGTGCCCACTTCTTGATACCAGTAGGATTCTTTGCGGAGAATCCGGACTGTAGAACCGCGTTGAACCATGAGCTTTTTTTCCTTTGCGATGAATAAACGGATCAAGCCATTTTTTTTACTCTAGTCGATCGCGCGGCGCATTTAAAGTCTGCAACGGAATTTTTACCTCGCGCGCCGTTTTTTGTCTGCGGTTTGTAAAGAAAAGTAAATACTTTGGTAGGGCGATCGCTGCCGTTGCAAAATAAATAAACTCACATTATCCGTCAAATAAAACCAGTACGAGCGAGTTGAAAACAAACTTTACAAATAGTTATGAATTGGTACAGTTAAATGTTGTTCTGCGAAATTCTGATAAGTCATGACTGAACCTCACGCAACAGTAATACTCGCGATTAGTGCGGACGGTAAAATTGCAGATGCAGTACGATCGCCCGCGAGATTCGGTTCTGCCAACGACAAAGCCCACCTCGAACAGCAAGTAGCAGCAAGTGACGCGGTTTTGTTCGGCAACGGCACGTTACAGGCTTATGGAACGACGATGAGAGTGATTTCGCCGGAATTGCTCGAACAGAGGGAACTGCAAGGGAAGCCCCTACAACCGGTGCAAATTGTGTGTTCGCGATCGTCCCAATTTGACCCAAATTTGCGATTTTTCCAGCAACCGGTGCCTCGGTGGCTGCTGACGGGGCAAGACATTAGGCACACGGCAATGCCGTTTCCCTACCCGATGACAAACAGTAAGTTTGATCGAATTATCTATGCGAAAACCGCAGGTGGAGAGATTGATTGGATTGATGCGTTTCAACAGCTAGCAAACTTCGATATCCAACGTTTGGCGATTCTGGGCGGGGGAAAGCTGGTAGCGTCTGTGCTGGCTGCAGGCTTGGTAGACGAACTTTGGCTGACGGTGTGCCCGTTAATTTTGGGCGGCGCGGATGCACCGACACCAGTGGAGGGAAAGGGTTTTTTGGCGGATTTAGCTCCGAAATTGCAGCTTTTGGCGGTTAAACAGGTGGGACAAGAGGTATTTTTGCATTATCGGGTCGATCGAACTAACTAAAGCTCAAACGTACTCCGAGACTAGGGTTTGACGATTAAGCCCTCCGATCCCCCCTAGCCCCCCTTAAGAAGGGGGGAACCGGAGGCGCTCAAAGTCCCCCTTCCGATCGAAGTCCCCCTTCTTAAGGGGGATTTAGGGGGATCGGGTGTCGGACAAAAGCGAGATTTGTCAGGTTTCAAGGTTCAGTTGACACCAGTTGCCATTCAGCTTTCCCAGCGAGCGAATAATTGTATTAAGTTAAATGAAGTTCGATCGCTCTACGCTCAAATCTCCCTATGCTGAAACAGCCAAAACCTGAATATTCTGTAGCCTGGATTAGCAAAATAGGCGAAATCCCGCAAGCGTCGTGGGATGCCCTGGCGATGCCACTAAAAACTCCATTTCTGGAATGGGATTGGCTGAACAATCTCGAAGTATCGGGCAGTGCAACAGGTAAAACCGGTTGGCTGCCGCATCACTTGACTGTGTGGCGAGACAAACAGTTGATTGCTTGCGCGCCACTTTATGTCAAAAGCCATAGCTACGGCGAATTTGTGTTCGACAATCAGTGGGCCGATTTAGCTCAACGTTTGGGTGTTCAATATTATCCCAAATTGATGGGAATGACGCCGTTTACTCCGGCTGAAGGCTATCGGTTTTTGATTGCCGAGGGAGAAGATGAAGACGAATTAACCGAAGTAATGGTAAGCGCGATCGACCATTTTTGCGATCGCCACAATATCTCCGGCTGCAATTTCCTTTATGTCGATCCCGAATGGCGCGAAAGAATGGAACGCCACGGTTTCAGCACTTGGATGCACCATAGCTATATTTGGCAAAATCAAGGCTATCAAAATTTTGACGGTTATTTAAGCGCTTTTAATGCTAACCAGCGCCGCAATATCAAACGCGAACGCAAAGCAGTCGATCAAGCTGGTTTGTTGGTAAAAACGCTGACTGGCGATGAAATTCCCCAAGCTATGTTTGCTCAAATGTATGCTTTTTATGAGAATACTTGCGACAAATTTGGTTGGTGGGGCAGCAAGTATCTGACTAAGCGATTTTTTGAACAGTTGCACCACAATTATCGCGATCGAGTTTTATTTGTAGCCGCCTACGACAAGGAAGATGACAGACAGCCTGTGGGTATGTCTTTTTGTTTGTATAAGGGCGATCGACTGTACGGGCGTTATTGGGGAAGTTTGCAGGAAATCGACTGCTTGCACTTCGATGCTTGTTACTATACGCCGATCGAATGGGCGATCAATCGGGGCATCCAAAGCTTCGATCCCGGTGCCGGCGGACGGCACAAAAAACGGCGCGGCTTTCCAGCTACGCCAAATTATAGTTTGCACCGATTTTATAACAACCGTCTGGCGCAAATTCTCAAGTCTTATATCGGTCAAATCAACGAAAGAGAACAGGAAGAAATTGATGCAGTCAACGAGGATTTACCTTTTACTAAGTTACCTCCTTTGTTACTCGGCGATTGACGGTTGACTGGGAATTTGGAATTGGAAATTGGGAATTAGTAACAGCCCATCGGTGTCAACCTAATACTAAAACCCTGTGTATATCTCGTTTGTATCGAAGTTTTGAGCCCCCTAGATCCCCCTTGAGAAGGGGGACTTTGAATGCTCTTTCCCCTTTATTAATGGGAGTTAGAGGGGGCGTAAGAATACTCTTGTCCCCCCCCCTTATTAATAGGGGTTAGGGGGACTAGAAACTCAACTATAAACGATATTTATTATGGATTTTAGTCTTAAGTTGACACGAATGATAACAGTCAACAGTCAACAGTCAACAGTCAACAGTCAACAGTCAACAGTCAACAGTCAACAGTCAACAGTCAACAGTCAACAGTTAAACTAATTCAAAATTACCTTGCCATCTTCCTGGATTTGCAGCGATTTTGTATCAGCGGCCAACTCAGTTGTCGCGCCGAAACTGACTTGCAACATTCCCGGCATCGCGGTTGCTTGGGGGCGAACCAGCAGCAATCCGCCGTCTGGGCGCTGGTAAGTGAGGGTGATTGGCACTTGGAGGGTTTTAAGCACAATTTCAGATTGTTCCCCCAGAGTGCGCGGCTGGGTGACGCCTACGATTTGATAATTGATGACAGCATTGGTGGTATTCACCAGTTTAATTACTATCATGCCTTCGCTAGGCGTAACTCGCGCACTGGGCATGGGGAAACGGGCAGGCGCTTCTGTTGGTGTAGAGGGCATCTCGCTGGGGCCCGGACTGGCAGCCGGAGTTGGTTCGCTGACGGGTTCTTCAGTGGCTGCGGGAGTCTCTGCGGGTTGGGAAACGGGTTTTCCTTGTTGGGGCGGTGGGCCGCCTGCCTGGGAAATTGTTGCGAGACTAACGAGTAAACCTCCGCAGGTGGCTGCTAGCAAGCTGATTTTTTTTAACGGTAGATTGTGGCGAAACATAAATAACTCCTCACAAGTTCGATCGAGGTTGTCCAACAAAGTTCATGTTAATCTATGCGGGAATTGAATTTTAATAGCTGGGTTTAGGCGCGATATAGGAAGAATCAGGCTTCATGTGTAGATTTTGTGATTAAACGCTGAGGGCGCACAGGAAGAGGGGAAGAGAGGATTTTTAGAGGCGAGATGCTTAGGATTTGTGTGCGGGGAGGCTGACGGTAACGGCTGTACCTCGATCGACTTGGCTGTCAATGCGGATTTGGCCGTGGTGATTTTCGACAATTGCTTTGGCGATGGCTAATCCTAAACCGGAACCAGCGGCGCTGCGGTGGGTGCGGGCGGGATCTGCGCGGTAGAATCGATCGAACAAATGCGGCAGGGCTTCTGCGGAAATTCCGATACCGGTGTCTGTTACTTTGATTTGCAGCGCTGGATTTAATATCGGCGAATTTCTTTTGTTTTTAGCTGCAAGTTGCAATTTTACTTCAATTTCGCCGCCAGAGGGCGTGTACTGCACGGCGTTGCTGACGATATTGGTAAACAGTCGGGCTAGTTGATCCCAGTCGCCCAACAGTGTAAAGTTGTCCTCAGCGTTGGGCAGATCGACAATTTCCAAAGAAAGAGAGAGATTTTGGGTTGTGGCGATCGCCTGTTGTTCTTCAATTACCTCCATCAGCAAAGCATCGAGAGGAACCTCAATCCACTGCTGCTGAACGATACCGCTGTCTTGTCTGGCTAAAAACAGCAAATCGTCAACCAAGCGCCCCAAACGGCGCGTTAGGCGTTCGATAACTTGTAGCTGTTGGTACTGCTGCGGTTCGATATCCGGTTCGGCCAAAGCTACTTGGACGTTAGTTTGAATAGTGGCGATCGGATTTCTGAGTTCGTGAGAAGCATCAGCGGTAAACTGTTTGAGACGCCCGTAAGACTCCCGTATCGGTGCCATCGCCAATCCCGACAGCAGCCAGCCAATAGCTGCAACGCAAATTAGAGTTAAACCCGCGCCCAAAATCAAATCGAGAATTAATTGGCGGATGGGTTTTGTCACTTCAAACCAAGGATGGCTGACTCGCAAATATCCCAGAACTTGGCGGCCACTTTCTACTCGCTGCGTTACTTGTCTGAGGGAATAATTTTGATCCGACTGCAACTTATTATTAATTATCCAAACTGTTTCGCCGGTGCGGTTAGCGTGAATGGGAATATTCAGCGGTTCCGATAATGTAGACCATAGCAATTCGCCCGTAGGACTGAACCATTCTAAATCAATGTGGTCATCTTCTACTGCATCGGTGCTATCTCGAAAACTGGCTTGAATATTAACTTGCAATTTATTTTTATCTTTGGTATTAGGGAAAGTTGGCGGTTCGATAACGAGAGTTCGCTCTATTACTTCGACAACATGATTGAGGGTGTCATCTATGCGATCGATCAAAGTATTGCGGACGTAGAAATAGAAACCTGTGGCGAATACAAGTAACAATACAGCAGTAACAGCAGTGTACCAAATAGCGAGGCGGCGGCGGGTAGCTTGGAACATATTGCGAAAGAAGTTCGGCAACGGATTGTGTAATGGATTCAATAGATTTAACCGATTTAATAACTATAACCTTCTTCTATTATCTTCTTCTCTTCTTCTCTTCCTTCGTGCCCTAGCGCTAACGCGCCACTTCGCTAACGCGCCTTCGCGGTTCGTTAAAAAAAGCCTTGTTCGCAAATTATCTCAAAAAACTCTAACAACTTTCCCTTCTTGATACTTCAGACAGATGTCGAGAGAGCTGTCAGCATAGTATTATAAGCGCGAAACTTTTTAGGTAAAAGCCTGTGAATAAATTTTTATTTCGAGCCGCGATCGGGCTATTAATGGCATTTTTTGGAGCAATAACCTATTTTACAAACGACGTAGAAAATCCGGTAACTGGAGAGAGACAGCGCGTGCAGCTTTCTCCCCGCCAAGAGATAGTTTTGGGATTGCGGGCGCGAGATCAAATGGCGGCCAAACATGGGGGGCTTTATCCTAGCCAGAGTATTCAGCAGTATGTTGATCGAGTCGGCGAACGAGTTGTCAACAGTTCGGCGGCGAAACAAGCGGGTTATCCGTTTGAATTCCACCTGCTGCGAGACGCCCAAACTGTCAATGCTTTTGCTTTACCGGGGGGACAAGTTTTCATTACTGCGGGGCTGCTGCGCCGGCTGAATTCGGAGGCTCAGTTGGCCGCTATACTGGGGCACGAAAGCGGTCACGTTGTGGCCCGCCATGGTGCGGAACACTTGGCAAAACAGCAGTTCGGCAGGTCTTTGGTAACGGCGGTTGGGGTGGCTACTAGCGACGATCGCGGGGGCGGGCAGCAGGCAGCATTAATTGCTCAAGCTGTCAATCAAGTTGTCGGTTTGCGGTACGGTAGATCGGACGAACTTGAGAGCGATCGGCTCGGTTTTCGGTTTATGACGGAAGCGGGTTACGATCCTAGAGGTATTGTTGAGGTGATGAAAATTCTCGGTTCCGCTAGGAAGGGCGAAGCGCCACCGGAGTTTTTGAGTTCTCACCCAAACCCTGAAAACCGAGTTCAAAAGTTGCAAGCTTTAATCACGAAAAATTACCCTAACGGCGTTCCAGCTAATTTGGTGTCTGGACGCGATGAGTTTGCTAAGAATGTGTCGGGCGGTTAGCAATAATTGCATCGGGCTTTACAAAAGTTATTACTAAAGGCGGATCTAAGTTCGGCTTGGAGTTGGCACGATCGACTTAATGAGCGATCGAGCAATTGGAAAGTTGAAAACCATGATTGAATCTTGGATGATTATCGGCGGCGTGACTTTCTCAGTCGCGTTCGGTACTCTGTTTTTTAAACTGCGCGATATTAACTGGGCAGTCAAACTTGAAAGACCGGATTGGATGTTTTTTGAGCCTGCTATTCCGTTAATTTGGACGGTGATTTTTGCTTGCGGGGCCGGCAGTGCTACTTTCGTGTGGGAACAGGAGCCAGGGAGCCTTAAAACTTGGCTGCTGATGGCTTTGTACTTGCTTTTAGAAATTGTAACAGTTGCTTATATTCCTGCTACTCTCAGAGCCAAAAGTCTCAAAGTAGGGACGATTTTGGGAGGGGCTGGCGAGATTGTGGGAGCTGTGTTGACGTTGGCTGTTTTGCCGATTTCTCAAACAGCGGCTTTGTTACTTTTGCCTTACGTGATTTGGGGTGCGATCGGCACTTATACCACTTGGGAAATGATTCAATTAAACCCAGAAGCTGCATAAATATTCGGTGTTTTTCGGCCCCCCTACATACTATAACGCTCTTCTCTTCTCTTCCTTCGTGTCCTTAGCGTCTTCGCGGTTCGTTAAAAAAAACATTGTTAATAATAGCAAATCTGTGATAGCGGGTTAACCCACCCGATAAAGTGAGGAAATCCGCTTAACAGTCTGTGGGTATTTGATGAGAAAATAAATGAATAAAACTGCTTTAAATCAAAGGATGACAGTTATCAATGGCTATTAAAGACCAGCCCCAAGCACCTCGTTTTCGCCAAATTAGCAATATTTTGTTATTGCTCTCAAGTTTGTTTTTGCTGGCAAACATCTTTTTACCGAATTTGTTCGGCCCCCAAATTCCGCAAGTACCTTACAGCTTGTTCGTCCATCAAGTACAAGAACAAGATGTAGTCCGAGCTTCGGTAGGTCAAAATGAAATTCGCTACCAACTCAAAGGTGAAGGCGACAAACCCGGTCAAGTGCTGTCAACTACGCCGATTTTTGACCTGGAATTACCTAAACTTTTACAAGAAAAAGGCGTTGAATTTGCGGCAACTCCTCCTTCCAAAAATGGCTGGATCGGCAGTGTTTTAAGCTGGGTAGTTCCGCCGCTGATTTTTGTGGCGATTTTTCAATTTTTCATGAACAGACAGGGCGGTGGGCCGCAGGGCGCGCTGTCGCTCGGCAAAAGCAAAGCTAAGGTCTATGTAGAAGGCGAATCGGCGAAAATTACTTTTGCTGATGTGGCTGGAGTAGAAGAGGCTAAAACTGAATTAGTCGAAGTTGTTGAATTCCTGAAAACTCCCGATCGCTTTACGGCAATTGGCGCGAGAATTCCGAAAGGCGTGCTGTTAGTCGGGCCTCCGGGAACTGGCAAAACTCTGTTAGCTAAAGCAGTGGCTGGTGAAGCTGGCGTGCCGTTTTTTAGCATCTCCGGTTCGGAGTTTGTGGAACTGTTTGTAGGTGTTGGTTCTGCAAGAGTTAGAGATTTATTCGAGCAGGCTAAGAAACAGGCTCCTTGTATTATTTTCATTGATGAATTGGACGCGATCGGCAAATCTCGTAGCAGTAACGCTAGCTTCGGTGGGAATGATGAACGCGAACAAACTCTCAATCAATTATTAACTGAAATGGACGGTTTCGCGGCGGGCAATACTACGGTAATTGTGCTGGCTGCAACTAACCGCCCAGAAAGCTTGGATGCTGCTTTGTTGCGCCCTGGTCGTTTCGATCGCCAAGTTTTAGTCGATCGCCCCGACTTATCCGGCCGCGAAGCAATTTTGAACATTCACTCTCAAAAAGTGAAGTTGGGCCCGGATATTGACTTGAAGGCCGTCGCCACTCGTACCCCCGGTTTTTCGGGCGCAGATTTGGCAAATTTGGTCAATGAAGCTGCTTTGTTAGCCGCTCGTAACAAGCGACTAACTGTGGCGCAGGAAGACTTTTATGAGGCGTTTGAGCGCGTTGTAGCTGGCTTGGAAAAGAAAAGCCGGGTGCTCAACGAAAAAGAGAAAAAGATTGTAGCTTACCACGAAGTCGGGCACGCGATGGTGGGTGCTGCGATGACGGGCGGCGGCGAAGTGTCAAAAATCTCGATCGTCCCGCGCGGTATGGCTGCATTGGGTTACACGTTGCAAGTACCCACTGAAGACCGTTTCTTGTTAGATGAATCGGAGTTGCGGGGTCAGATTGCTACACTGCTTGGAGGGCGATCGGCTGAGGAAGTGGTGTTTGGTAGCATTACTACTGGCGCTTCAAATGACTTGCAAAGGGCGACTGATTTAGCTGAACGGATGGTGACGACTTACGGGATGAGTAAGGTTTTGGGGCCTCTAGCTTACGATCGAGGTCAACAATCAATGTTCCTCAATGACGGTATGGGAAATGCCCGCCGTGCGGTAAGTGCTCAGACTGCTGAGGCGATCGACCAAGAAGTGAAGGAAATTGTCGAAACTGCACATCAGCAAGCTTTGGATATTCTGACAGCAAATCGGGAATTGTTGGAAACAATTACGCAGAAACTGTTGGAAACTGAGGTGGTGGAAGGTGACGCACTTCGCGAATTCCTCGGTCAAGTGCGGCCTTTAGATAAGGTTGCGGCTTCAGTTTAATAGGGTTTAATCAGACTTACCCATGAGAGTCCAGAAACCGGGTTTTTTACGAATTTGTCGGCTACAGCGAAGTATTCTCAGTAAAAACCCGGTTTCTTTTCTTTCTTTATTCACTGAAATGGGCAACAACAATGTTTCTTTTATTTCTTCACGAACATTGGTGTCAATATTAGACTGATTCATAAGACAGTAAAGGAGAAGATCGTTAGCTTTATAATACTGACAAAATAAATTCTTTTGCGTGTCACTTAATACCCATCTATGCCCAATATTCCGGTGTTCAATTGCAATATTATGAAGAGCTTTCAACACCCGGTAATCTTTACCTCTAAAATGTAAAGTATTTACTATACATAACAATGTTGAACGAAATTCTGTATTTATTTCTAGTGCTGTTAACATTTTTATACGTATGATAGTTTCTTCTATTCTTTCTGAAAACGTAACTGTTTCTATAAGATAATACATCAATCTGTCAATTATAAGGTCAATCTCATTACTATCAGAAATTTGCCCATCTAATACTTTAGATAGAGTACGAAATTTATGGAATGGGTCTGAAACTAACGATGCTATACTCGGCACTGAATTGAGGACACGGGCTAGATAAAGCGCCCGAATAGCATTTTGCTGATGAGATGAATTTATAGATTTGGATTTGTTATTTACTGTAGTTTAGACTAAAAAATGAGCGCAGCTAAAAGTAGCCACCTTTGAATCTCAGGCAAGCTGTTGCTCAAAAACT
>NZ_JAUBVE010000022.1:0-87417 GCF_036705715.1 Microcoleus sp. AT3-D2
ATAAGTTAAGAGTTGGGATTCAATCCAGTAAAGCAAAACTTTCCATTATATCATAAAATTATTTTGCAAGAGGTCTATTAGAAGCATGGAGACAAATTCATGGAGAAACTTGAATTCACAGAAGCAGCACTTAAAGAACAACTCGATCGCGCCGAAGCTGCCGCCATCCTTGCCAATGCTACCGAACCCCGCGCCCGTTGGGCCTGCTACGATCGCACCTCCGGCAATATCGTCATTCACCTCAAAGATGGTTCCACCTTCATGTTCCCCCATCACCTGGGACAAGGGCTAGCCAACGCCACCCCAGATGACCTCGCCGCCGTCGAAGTTACACCGTCCGGTATCGGCTTACATTGGGAAACCCTCGATGTCGATTTAACAGTCCCATCCCTCCTCAGAGGCATTTACGGCACTAAAACCTGGATGGAACAACTCCACCAGCAACAAACTGTTGCCTAGCCCGGTTTCGCTCAAAGCACGAATCATTATCCATCGACTTGCGATCGCTCCAAATCGGAAATTGCAGCAAAAAATGCGGATGCTTTAATAAATTATTGACCGATGTTTCCACACTATTTGGTAAGGTGCGTCGCTGCGAGATTGTCGCTACGATCGAGGATTGTAGAGGGCGACGCACCCTACATACAGCTACTATAAAATTATGGCAATATCCAAAAGCCATCTATGAACAATAATTCTTCAGGCAATATTCCCGGTGGAGTTGATGTCGATAATCTATCTCAAATCAACTCTCAGCAACGGACACATATTCTCGATAGTGACACAACAGGAGGCGGTCACGGCCCTGGTAGAGGAATTTCTGGTAAAAGTGAATTTCCCGCGCACTGGAGCGATGAGCAGACTATCAATTATATTTCGGAGGTGATTCAAGACCCTAATTCTCAGTGGGTTCAGCGAACAGGTCAACCGGGCAGTAAATATACGATTGCTGGTAAGCCCGTAAGATGGCAGATTGAAGGAACTAGAGATAGTGTTAATATTAAGGTAATAGTAGAACCTGATGGGAGAGGAATCATTACAGCTTTCCCAACGAATCTACCTAAAAATCCCTAGCAATGTTGTCAGGATCTAAACAAATGTTTGACTATAAAGTTGTAGAAAGTAAACTCCATCAAGTCATTAACATCATCAAACCACAACTTTCAGAAACTCAAGTAGAATTTATAATTTCAGACATTCAGGCTGGCGAGTGGAATTTGGCGTTAGAGACTGTCTGCGATCTTCTCATTGAAGAAGAGATTCCTCTAGATTTAAAGGGTTATGAACTCTTGGAAGAAGTAGGCAATACTTTGAACATGGAACAAGAAACTTGGGAGATGCTAAAAGTCCAAGTAGCTCCTTGAGGTCAGTATCCTCGGTAACAGGGAATGTTTCGCTTACAATTACAGTATGTAGCATCTAACAAAAAAGAGCGATCGAACTATGGGAATGACCCTGACCGAAAAAATCTTAGCCAAAGCATCAGGCCGCACTAAAGTTGAGCCCGGAGAAAACATTTGGGTAGAAACCGACGTGTTGATGACCCACGATGTCTGCGGGCCAGGCACCATCGGCGTTTTCAAACGCGAATTCGGCGAGAATGCTAAAGTCTGGAATCCCGACAAAATCGTCCTAATTCCCGACCACTACATTTTCACCAACGACGAACGCGCTAACCGCAACGTCGATATTCTCCGCGATTTTGCCAAAGAACAAGGGATAAAATACTTTTACGACATCACGGATCGATCGGACTTCAAAGCAAATCCCGACTACAAAGGAGTTTGCCACATCGCGCTAGCACAAGAAGGCCACACCAGACCGGGCGAAGTGCTCTTCGGCACAGATTCCCACACCTGCAATGCCGGGGCTTTCGGACAATTTGCCACCGGTATCGGCAATACAGACGCGGCTTTTATCATGGGAACCGGCAAACTGTTAATCAAAGTTCCGGCAACCATGCGCTTTGTACTCAACGGCGAACTGCCGGATTATTTGTTAGCAAAAGACCTGATTTTGCAGATTATTGGTGATATTAGCGTGGCCGGTGCTAACTACCGGACAATGGAATTTGCGGGCGATACAGTTGAGCGTTTGACGATGGAAGAACGGATGACGCTGTGCAATATGGTGATTGAAGCTGGTGGTAAAAACGGCACGGTTGCGCCCGACAAAACTACGTTTGATTACGTTACTTCTCGGACTGATAAACCCTTCGATTCATTTTACAGCGATGGGGATGCTAAATTTTATAGCGATCGCACTTACGATGTCACCCAATTAGAACCAGTCGTCGCCAAACCGCACTCTCCCGACAACCGCGAATTAGCCCGCAACTGTCGCGATGTCAAGATCGATCGAGTTTACATCGGTTCCTGCACCGGCGGCAAAACCTCCGACTTTCTGAATGCCGCCCGCATTCTCAAAGGAAACCAAGTCAAAGTTCCGACTTATTTAGTACCAGCAACTCAGAAAGTTTACGAAGATTTGTTTGTCACAAAATACGAGGGTCAAACGCTTTCGGAAATCTTCTTAGCTGCAGGCTGTATTGAACCCGCAGCGCCTTCTTGCGCCGCTTGTTTGGGTGGCCCAAAAGATACTTTCGGGCGGATGAACGAACCCGAAATTTGCGTGTCTACAACTAACCGGAATTTCCCCGGCCGCATGGGGAACAAAGAAGCGCAAGTTTATCTAGCTTCGCCTTACACGGCGGCGGCTTCTGCCCTGACTGGGTATGTCACCGATCCGCGCGAATTCCTGTGTTAGATAGTTGCTTTTTACCAGTTGTAGGGTGCGTCAGACTTTCACTCTAGAATTTATCGAGGGTTTCGGATATGACGCACCTTATATTATGTTCGATCGATTAGTCTCGATCTGGGCGGGGGCGGGTTTATTGTATTGTCGATTCTAGGCAAATATTATTGGTGAATCCGCCCCTACAAGACATGGAATTAGATTGTAACCGATCGATTCATCTTAAATTAAATGAACAAGCTAGGTGAGATTTGAAAATAATCGCCGAGTGCCTTAGCTTGTGCTTTGCTAATGGATCGCTTGCCGTTCACAACTTCAGATACTACGCCGCTAGATCCGATGATACCTACCAAGTCTGCTTGGCGGGTGCCGGTGGATTCCATGATATGTTGCAAAATCTCATGAGGTTCGGATTTGTCTATCGGATAGTTTTCTGTCTCGTAAACTTCTATCAAAGTGACTAACAACTTGTATAAAACTTTCTCCTCTGGAGTGAGGTTTTTAGCAAATGTTAGCCTTTCTGCAACTGCCAG
Organism: Microcoleus sp. AT3-D2; assembly: GCF_036705715.1. Classification (NCBI taxonomy): domain Bacteria; kingdom Bacillati; phylum Cyanobacteriota; class Cyanophyceae; order Oscillatoriales; family Microcoleaceae; genus Microcoleus; species Microcoleus sp. AT3-D2. Next base: position 3,288 of record NZ_JAUBVE010000022.1, read on the forward strand.
GAGGCGATCGTATTCTTCCTCAGTTTCGATCGCCTTGGGAGCAATTTCTGCGAGCAAGTTGCTGTAAGTCGTTAGGTCAAAAGTAAGGGTCATTTTTCCATTTTTCTTTGTCGTATTCAGAGTGGGTTAGGAAATATTTGTAGAAAACAGTTTGGTTCTCATAGTTAATCCCAACAATCAGGCGGTAGTCGTTGCCTTTGATATTAAAGACGGTAAAGTTTCCTACTGCTTCGGCATCCCGATAAATTTTGCGAACATCCTCCAAATTCTGCCATTCCGCTTTGTTGACAGTTTCTTTCCAAATCTCAATTTGGTTTTTGACATCCGGGTACTTAGCAGCATCATTACGGAGGTTGCGGAGCGAAATTAGGTGCATTTGTTTTTAGTTTTTTGGTGGTTTTGTACTGCATCTCTTTCCCCTCGCTAACGTGGCTTATTTCATCACTTTATGCAGGACTTACTCACAGATTTTATCTGTATAGCGATCGCTGTCCACCAGAACTCTACAAGTGATGTAAAATTTCGGTTATGCAGCGTAATACCAAATCCGGGTTAGGCCTCTCCTTTATTGTCATTGCGAGCGAAGCAAAGCAATCGCAGAGAGGGAAGCGATTGGTTCGCTTCGCTCGCAATGACGGAATATTTATCACAGGGGTGGTAAACTCGGATTTGGTATAAGTCCTGTTTGTATACTTATACTCTCATTTTGAGAGGAAGATGTCAAGGGTCGATCGGGTAAACATTTTTTAAGCCGCGTAGGTGAGTTGTGTTTGTGCAGTACGCACTGTGCACCCTACTTGAATTGACAGGAGATTTACTTTGAAAACACTATTTTTGGCTTGGCAAAGCCCGGGCAGCGGTTCTTGGTTTCCGATTGGTCGATTGACATTTAACGGTAAAGAATACCAGTTCAATTATACAAATGGTGTTCTAGAAGCTCAACTTATCTCCGGGTTTAAACCGTTGCTGTCGTTGAATTTTATCATTGCGGCTTGCTGCTTTGTACTGAAAATGACTGGATTGTAAGCTATTGTCAGCGCTATCTTTTAGATGATATTTTTAAAATTATCTCGCAGCATCCAGCATTGGTTCGCGTAGAAGTCGATCGCCTCAACCAACCCCCAACGCCGCTCAAGTTCCGCTTGCTGTGCAAGATGACCGCCGATTGGCGAGGCTTTCGCCCCTTCCAAGGCCCGATGTACCAGCCGGTTAGCAGTGATGTTTTAGCTGCAAGTGCGATCGGATAATCAGCAACAATAAGTAAAATTACGATCGCATAATTAGGGAAGAAGTCAAGTTAATTATTGTGAATTGAATACAGATTGAATACAGAAAATTGCACAATTTAGACGAATAATTAGCTAAGTGTTGACATTGTTTCCATAATAGAGTATGTTTGAGCTAATTTATCGATTCCCAATTTCGCATTCTCAGTTAAGCCCATACAATTTCTGAAAATTAGAGTTATATATTGCTAATGATTTCGATTAGTATTGTTGCGCTGAGTGAAACAAATTCCAGTTCTAATTATTATAATTAGAACTTGTATGGGTGCGAAATTGACAGATTAGAAACTTCCGCAAATTGTGAGTATGAACAAAAAAATAAAGATAGGGGTTGCTGAAGCTTTTGGTACTTTTGTGTTGGTATTAGGTGGATGTGGCAGTGCGGTTTTAGCTGGAGATAAAATCGGCTTTTTGGGAGTTTCGATCGCCTTTGGCTTGTCTCTCTTAATCATGGTTTATACGATCGGCCCTATCTCTGGATGCCACATTAATCCGGCGGTAAGCATCGGTTTAGTAGTTGCAAAACTGATCGATGCTGTTTTGCTTCCTTATTATATAGGAGGTCAGATTGTAGGGGGAATTTTAGGCGGTCTTGTTTTGTACATGATAGCATCAGGAAAACCGGGTTTTGATGCGGCGGCTTCAGGATTTGCGTCTAACGGTTTTGAACAACATTCTCCCACTGGTTACGGACTTTTGGCAGCAGCTTTGACGGAAATTGTACTAACTGCTTTTCTGTTATTTACAATCATGGGTACTACCCATCCCAAATATCCCGTCGGTTTGGGCGGAATTCCCATCGGCTTGATGCTGGTGTTGATTCACTTAATCGGAATTCCCGTAACCAATACTTCAGTTAACCCAGCTAGAAGTATCGGTGTTGCACTTTTTCAAGGCGGATGGGCAATCCAACAGTTGTGGGCGTTTATTGTATTCCCAGTGATTGGTGGAATTATCGGCGTTTTGGCTTATAATCTCATTAAACCCACTATGGAAGAAATTTGATCGAGAATCAAAAATAAACCGGGTTTATTGAATTTTTTAGGGTGGTAGAATTCATCCGGCAACTTAAGAAACCCGGTTTGTCGATCGCACAACTTGATAAAATTGCAAGTATTCGGTAAATAGGTGCCATGATTACGATCGTGATGGGAGTCTCAGGTTCTGGCAAAACTACTGTTGGCAAGTTGCTGGCGCAATCTCTCAACTGGGATTTCAGCGATGCTGACGATTTTCACCCATCAGCTAATATCGATAAAATGAGTCGGGGCATTCCTTTAGAAGATGCGGATCGCCTTCCTTGGCTATTACAATTGCAAGGTACAATAGACAGGTGGCTGTTGGAAAATAAAAATGTGGTTTTGGCTTGTTCTGCTTTAAAAACCTCTTACCGCGAAATGCTCTACCGAGACCAAAAGCGCATGAAGATAGTTTATCTAAAATGTTCTTTTCAGCTATTAGCCACAAGGTTAAAAACTCGCGAAAATCACTACATGAAAGCAGACTTGCTGTTAAGTCAGTTAAACAGTCTCGAAGAACCTGAAGATGCAATTATCATAGATGCTTCGCAGCCGTTAGAGTTGATTTTGCGCCAAATTAAAAATCATCTGATGTGCGGTTAATTGCCCACAATAAAACCTCTAAGACCAAATCAGGCTTAAATACCCCTTGATTTCTTAGTTTCTCTCAGCTAGGAGGAGAGTTTGTATAGGAATCCTCACATCATTTGTGAATTTATTACGGACTCTCTGCGGGTTCGGGGAGGGTTGGGGTGCGGTAAAAAATTTACGACTCCTGCAAGGATTGCTATATATAGCAAAACCATTTGATTTGTAAACAATGGATTCAATCATCACAAACGTTTCAGGTGGTTCTACATTCACGACTCAAATAGACTTGCTATAGTATGGATTTCAAACAGCCGGATTGATATTTTTTAAGGCGGATTTAGTATAAGAGTTATTTTTTTTTCTGATTAACCGAGTTTCTGAACCAAAATTAGCCCCCTCTCCGTTTCCAGACTGATAGGTTTGCGGCCCTAATTTTTGTACAAATATAAGAAAGCTTCTACTTCAGCCGCGGTTGGTTGAGATCTAATTGCCCCGGGTTTCATCGCTGTCATCGCACCTACCGCACTGGCATAAGTTACAATTGTTTGGGCTATTTTGGGATCGGCTAAATTCTTAATTCCATGCTTGCACAACTGCCGCACAAAACCAGCCAGAAATGCGTCGCCTGCACCTGTTGTATCCTCAACATCTACTGTAAATGCGGGGATTTTTCCTTCATTTTCCGAGATACAATAGGCGCAACCTTTCTCGCCCGCAGTCACCAAAACGCCTTCTACAGAATCGAGACGGTAGGTAATAGATCCTGCGTCGGTAGTGTCAAACAACCATTCGGCTTCTTCCTCAGATAACTTGACAAAATCAACTTTTTTTAAAACTTTTCTAATACGCGCTTTTGCTTCGTCTGGATTTGGCCAAAACACGGGACGCCAATTGATGTCAAGTATAATTTTAATGTCATACTGTTCTGCTAGTTCGATCGCTCGGACGATCGCCTCTCGACTTTCAGGATAAGCTAATTCTAAAGTGCCTAGCACTAAATATTCGGCATTTTCAAACAGCACTTCGGGTAGTTGTGCAGCGAGGAGGCGGGTGTCGGCAAACTCCGCAGTATCAAATTTGCCAAAACCGGCAAAAGATCGATCGCCCGCTTCATTCCGCAAGACATAAACTTGCCGCGTAGGCGCACTTGGATGTCGCTGCACTCCAGCGATATCAACCCCTACTTCTTGCAATACCTGCACTAGGGAATTCCCCAATTCATCCCCACCTACAGCACCGATAAATCCCGCCATCGTCCCCAATTTAACCAAAGCACAGGCAACATTAGCAGGAGCACCGCCGGGATATGCCGTCCAAGATTCTACCTCTTCGAGAGATACTCCTGGTTTGTCTGCTAAACAATCAAATAAGATTTCACCCAGACACAGAACGCGAGGATAAGTCATATCTATTTTAGATTTTAGATTTTAGATTTTAGACCAGCAGTAGACAGATTAATAATTATTTTTAACCCATCCCAGAAAAATTGCAAGCTATTTTTTAATAGCTGCTCCTATAATATCAGACTTACTGATACTGGCAGTTACTCGCTCAACGCATAAGTGCAGTGCGGGCGTATCAGTTGTTTTACCTGAAAACATCTGCGGGTTTGGCCCGGATGTCAGATGCGCGCAGGTAAAGGAATCACCCGCCACCGGAACGGTGCCAGCAGTGCAAGTCGGTGCGGGTCATGCTGTGTCGGCGCTGAGTTTGCACTTTTTGCGATTCTGCAAGCGAGTTGGTGCTTCGGGCCCGAAAGAGTAGCACAGCAAATTTAATTTTCTCTTCATACTTCATCCCTCATCCTCTAGAATTGTAGATAGGTAAATATGCAGACATAGGAAAAATTTATGAGTGGGATTGTCTCTGGGACCCCTGTCACCCTGTCGGACAGAGAATTGCAAGTGGTAGAGTTAGTAGCGGCGGGATTGACTAATGAGAAAATAGCCGAAAAGTTAGAGATTAGCAAGCGTACAGTTGACAACCACATTAGCAATATCTTGAACAAGACGCGCGCTGACAATCGAGTTACGCTTGTACGCTGGGCGTTGCAGTGGGGAAAGGTATGTTTGGACAATATTAACTGCTGTCCTCTACCGCGGCAGATCGATAAAGAAGTATCTTAAGTAGGGGATCAGGTTGGGGACAGGCAAAGAAATGATGCAAACGGCACAAGAAAAACAACTCCGCTATCAAATTCAATGCCCTGGATTGCCACTGGCGGTGTATCGCGAAGTGGCGATCCATTTGCGTCAAGTTGAAGGGGTGGAAACCGGTTTAATTCCGCAGCAGTCGCAGCGGTTTGATTACTACGACAGCCAAGTTGGGGGTTTGTGGATACTGTATCCTGAAGGGTTCGATTTGACAGGTCGCGAGCGGGTCGATCGCATTTTGGCTTATTATGGCGATCGTTATGGAGCGTGGGAATTATTAAGTCATTAGTTATTGGGAATTGTTAGTTGTTGACTATTGACTAATGACTAATAACTAATGACTAATAACTAATGACTAATGACAACTGACAACTGACAACTGACTAACAAAATGAGTGCAATTAAAACTTTACCGGGAACGCGGGATATTTTGCCCGCTGAAATTCAATATTGGCAAAATATAGAAGAAGTCGCTAGAACCATTTTAAAAAAAGCGGCTTATCGAGAAATTCGGACGCCAATTTTTGAACAGACATCTTTATTTGAACGTGGCATCGGCGAAGCTACCGATGTTGTAGGCAAAGAAATGTACACTTTTAAGGATAAGGGCGATCGATCGACTACTTTGCGTCCAGAAGGCACCGCCGGAGTAGTCCGAGCTTTTATTCAAAATAGTTTGTACGCGGCGGGAGACGTGCAGCGTCTGTGGTATGCTGGGCCGATGTTTCGCTACGAACGCGCGCAAGAAGGAAGACAGCGGCAGTTCAATCAAATTGGCGTGGAAGTCTTGGGGAGTGCGAATCCTCGTGCGGATGTCGAAGTAATTGCGATCGCCTGCGACATCCTGCAAACCCTGGGTTTAAAGAATTTGCGTCTCGATATTAATTCTGTCGGGAATAAACAAGACAGACAAAATTATCGGCAAGCTTTGATAGATTATTTTACACCGTACAAAGACAAATTAGACGCGGATTCTCAAGATCGCTTGACTCGCAATCCGCTGCGGATTTTGGACAGCAAAAATCCGCCCACTCAAGAAATTGTAGCTGGTGCGCCGAGTATTTTGAACTATTTAGGAGAGGAATCGCGATCGCACTTCGAGCAAGTGCAGCTTATGCTCACAAATTTAGGAATTAGCTATCAGTTAAATCCCAGATTAGTGCGCGGTTTAGATTACTATACCTATACCGCATTTGAAATTATCTCCGACGATTTGGGAGCGCAAGCCACAGTTTGCGGAGGCGGCCGCTACGACGGTTTAGTAAAGGAATTGGGCGGCCCAGATACGGCGGCAGTCGGTTGGGCAATGGGTATCGAAAGGTTGATTATCCTGCTGCAAAAGTTGCAACCTTTGCCAGTACCAAAGCAGGATTTTTATTTGGTATCCAGGGGCGAAAAAGCAGAACAGCAATCGGTATTGTTAGCACAAAAATTGCGGAGTGCGGGGTTTAGCGTCGAGATAGATTTGAGCGGTAGTGCTTTCGGGAAACAGTTTAAAAGAGCCGACAGAAGCGGTGCTGTTGCGTGTTTAGTTTTGGGAGATGCGGAAGCTGAAAACGAGACGGTACAATTGAAGTGGTTGGCGAGTGGTGAACAAAGTGCGATCGCACAATCAGAACTACTAGCAATGACCACCGAACTACAGCAGAAAATTAACAACCCTTAAAACTCTCAGTTCCTCGTTACCAGGCTCTGCCCGGTAACGCATATCCAGAGGCTCTGCCTCGTCATTAAGCCATTAACATTAATCCCAAAAACCAAGAGATATAATTTAAGCATTAAAACATTTAACCTCTGATAAACTATGTCTGTAGCAACTAAAAATGCTGAAACACAACTCACAATCACCTGGCCGCTGCTACCAGAAGATTTTCAACTACCAGACGACCCCGTAGAAGACGAAAGCCAACCATTGTTAGCCGCCGCTTTGCGTCAGCCGCTAACAGCATTTCCAGAATTAATGCAGGATGCCTTAATTGTTTCCAACTTTGCCTTGTGCGCCGGCATAAGTTTCCCAGGTTCAAGCAGCGACGAACAGCGCATTATCTGCAAAACGCCAAATTGGATGTACGTGAAACCCGTCAATCCAAAAAATGTCTCGCAAGTCCGCCGCAGTTACACCCCACACACAGAAGGAACCATCCCCCAAATCGTGATGGAATTTCTTTCAGAAACCTATGGAGAAGAATACTCCGTTGAATTTACCTCGCGGGTGGGAAAGTGGTATTTTTACGAGCAAGTAATCAAAGTCCCCCGATACGTCATATTCCGAGCCAAAACAGCTCATTTAGAAGTTTACGCTTTAGAATCAGATCACTACAACTTGCAAAAAGCAGATGAAAACGGACGTTATTGGATACCGGGATTAGACTTGTTTTTAGGAATGTGGCAAGGAACCCACGAAGGGAGAACAGGCTGTTGGTTGAGGTGGTGGAATCCTGAAGGCGAGTTGTTGCTTTGGTCGGAAGAAAGAGCCGATCGCGAAAGACTCCGCGCGGAAAAATTGGCCGAAAAACTGCGTCAAGCGGGGATCGAGTTAGATGACGAAGAGTGAAATATCAATTGATGAGTCGAATACCATGATGTTTTGGTATAATTAATATCTTGTGGTGCAGGCATCCAGCCCGCCCTTGTCCTAATGCGAACTAATATGTTAATCGAACGTCTCAAGCCGATCGCCTGGAAAACCAAACCGCAACTGATATCATTGTTTTCAGGTTGTGGCGGCATGGACTTGCCATTCCACAAAGCGGGGTTTGAAGTAGTTTGGGCGATCGACTCCAATAAATACGCCTGCAAAACATTCAGCAGAAACATTGCTGATGTCATCGTGAACGACAGCATAGAAAATATAGACATTGCACAAGTTCCCGAAGCAGAAATATGTATAGGAGGGTTTCCTTGTCAAGACTTTTCCATGATTTGGAAACGTCCCGGCCTGGAAGGAACCAGAGGCAATTTATATACATACTTTCTCGACTTTGTCAACAAAAAACAGCCCAAAGCTTTTGTAGCAGAAAATGTCAAAGGTTTATTAAGTGCGAATAATTATCAAGCAATAAAACAAATAATTTCCGACTTTGAAAGTATAGCTCCTGGCTACTTAGTTAAACCTAAACTCTACAACTTTGCGGATTACGGAGTTCCCCAATTTCGCCAAAGAGTTTTATTAGTTGGCATTCGGATGGATACAGAATTTAATTTTGTGCATCCTCAGCCCAAATACGGACAAAATCGTAAATATCCTTATCGCACAGCAGGTGAAGCACTCAAAAATGTGGAAAAAGTGAAATATAATCAGGAACATCAGAAAATTCAGCCTCGAACCATTGAAATTTTGAGTCTAATTAACCCCGGAGGGAATTTTACTGATATTCCTAAGGATAGTCCATACTATGTAAAAGGCATGATCAGTCACGTTTATCGGCGAATTCATCCAGATAAACCCTGTGCTACAATTATTGCTGGTGGTGGTGGCGGTACTTGGGGATATCATTATCCCGAACCCCGTTCATTGACAAATAGGGAAAGAGCTAGGTTGCAAACATTTCCCGATGATTTTATTTTTGAAGGTTCTATTACTGAAGTAAGAAGACAAATTGGCAATGCAGTTCCGCCAGATGGAATAGTTGACGTTGTTGAATCTCTGATTCCGCTATTTAAAGGGAATTATCCGAAAGTAGATTTATACAAGTTAAATCAAAAGTTGCAAATGATGTCAATTAAGGAACGATTAGAACACGCAGAATCAGAAGCTTCTGAACAGCAATTACAGTTGACAGTTACTGTTTAGTCAAGTGAGGTGACTTAATGTCCATACCTAGCATAACTCCAGAAACTCCCTATGTGGACATATCTTTATCAAGAGTAGGGCGACAACGGAAATCAAATCTCAATACTTTTTTTGGCAAAGGGCGACAGAATAAATCTACTGGTAAAGTTATCCCAAGAGATTGGTACGAAGTTGAACTTATTGTGGATAAAAAAACAAGTGATAATCCTATTTACCCAAAAGGTAATTTTATCGCTCATACAGATGATGGTTTAACATTTGCCTGCCAAACTCAGGGAGTCAATTATAAAAACTTTAGATCCAAAGATGATTTAACAATTTTAGGACGTTGGATTAAAGGCAAGCTAGAAAAAAGTGGTGTCCTGAAACAATTTGAACCTGTTACTATCCAGACAATTAAAGCCTATGGTAGAGACTATATCCGTCTGTATAAATTATCTAATTCTGAATACTACCTAGAATTTGATTTATCTATTCACCATAAGACGAATAACAGGCTGAAAAAACTTCACCTAAAATGGGTAGGAACAGCTCCTGAATTCGATGTTCACTTCGCCAAAAGACTCAATTTGTTTACTGGAGACAATGGTCTTGGGAAAACTTTTTTACTAGATATTGCTTGGTGGGGACTAACTGGAAACTGGGTTGGCCAACCTGCTTGGCCTCAACAGATAGAGGGAAAAATACCGGAAGAAACACCAGAAATTACCTATATGTTGAGTTCTCAGACAGATTCTGAGGAATATCGTAGCCTTTTTAGTTTTTTCGAGCAGGAATGGCTGAATCTGCGAATACCTCCCTTTTTAAGAAGCTTGATTGTTTATGTCCGTGTTGATGGTGGATTTTCAGTTTTTGACCCGGCTCGTCAACAGTCCAGTATCTATAACTTTACTTCCGATCATCTTTGGAATGGGTTAAGAACCGATAATAAAGTTCTATGTAATGGTTTAATTCACGATTGGGTCAATTGGCAACGACAGCGAGAAGAGTCTACATTTGAAATATTTTCTTCTGTGATTCGACAACTTTCTCCCCATGCAGATGAATGGATGGAACCGGGAAAGCCAATACGGGTTTCTGTAGAAGATACTCGTGATATTCCTACCCTGAATTTCCCTTATGGAAATGTGCCGATCATCTACGCATCAGCGGGAATAAAACGAATTTTAGGACTTGCTTACTTACTAATGTGGACTTGGTATGAACATACACAAGCATCTAAATTGCGGCAGCAAGAACCTATCGATCAAATAGTCTTTTTAATAGACGAGGTTGAAGCTCACTTACATCCAGCTTGGCAACGATCGATTCTGCCTGCGATATTAGAAGTAGTTAAAAGTCTTAAAAATGAAATGCAAGTTCAGTTAATAGCAACTACTCATTCTCCTCTTGTACTTGCCTCAATTGAGCCTCAATTTGATGAGGAACAAGATAAGTTATTTTTGTTTGAGTTACAAGGTAAAGATGTAACTCTTAATGAAGTTCCTTGGGCAAAACAAGGAGATGCTGTTGGGTGGCTAACTTCAGATATTTTTGGGTTAAAACAGGCTCGTTCCCGCGAAGCAGAAATAGCGATTGAGGCTGCGTATACCTTCATGCGAGGAGAAAGCATGGAAACTTTTCCTGAGTACCTCAGAACTAAGGAGCAAATTCATCAGGAACTCCTGCGAGTTTTACCAGAACACGATCGCTTCTGGCCTCGATGGATTGTGAGCACCGAGGTAGAGTAAAGATGATGCGATTTATTCCCCTACCGGAACCAGCAGAGTTTGAGCAAGAGGTGCGAAAAGCAGGCAATAATTGGTTAGTTAAAAATCCTGGTAAGAACCCAAAAGATTTTTGGTCTACCTTCAAACCTCAATTAGCTGAAGAGTTCCAACATCTTTGTGGCTATTCAGTTATGTTCATACCGAGTGGGATGGGTACTGTAGATCATTATTTGAGTAAAAGTAAAGCAGAAAATCGGGATTTGATTTATGACTGGAAAAACTATCGCTATGCTTTGCAACGGGTAAATAGCTGCAAAGGAATTTACGATAAACAAATTCTCGATCCGTTTGAAGTAGAAGATAATTGGTTTGAGATTATCCTACCTTCTTGTCAGTTGGTTTTGACTGACGCGATTCCTTCCCACGAGCGCGATCGAGCCGAATTTACCCTCAAAAAGTTACAGATTCAGAATAGTGAATGGGTGATAGAACAACGTCAGGAGTGGTATCGGATGTATCGAGAGAACGAACTTAATTTAGAAGGGTTAGAAAAGAAAGCGCCTTTAATCGCTCGTGCGGTTAAAAAACAGCTTAATTCGTTAATAATCAATCTGGAATAATCACTCAGGCACCGTGAAACCTTTGAGCGATTCCCTACGGGATAGCTTCGCTTGCGCGGACTTTTCCTCCTCCCTTAACCCCTTCGACTGCACCAAAACCCCAAAACTCCCCAAACCCATCGGATCGATCAACTGATGCAAAGCCTCCCGTCGGCGCAAAAACGTTGCCAAATCCAATGCTTCCGCATCATTTGCAGACAGAGAAGCAATACGATCGCCCAAACCCAACGTCATCAAAAACAAAGCCTGCTGAGTAAACCCTACCACATCCAAACCGCACAATTCACCCTGCCTTTCCAGCGCCGTAAAATTAACATGAGCCGTTAAATCCTGCCGCCCCACATTAATATAAGGATTATTGTGATATCGGTGGCGGTAATAACATTGCAGCGTCCCCTCCCGGCGCCTCGGATTGTAATAGCGGTGCGCCGGATAGCCGTAATCAATAGTTAACAAATATCCCCGCTGCAACTTTTGAGCAACTATACTCATCCAGTCCCAAGCCGCCAAATTTACCTCACTGCGATAACCATCCCCATAAGAACTCGCCGACAAATCGACTCCCAAGAACTCAAAATATTCAGCAATTTTAGGCGTAGAAACTTCGCCAATTACCTCAACAAAATTTATCTCTTCTTGTTGATTTTTTTGTGTTTCTGTGGTAATATAAATTTCCCGAATTTTCCCTTGTTCCAGAAGAAATTGATGCACGGGTAAAGCATCCACCAATTCATTAGAAAAAAAACAACCGACAATTGAATTATTAACTATCTCATCCCAATTGCACCATTTAACACACTTGATATCACATAACCTTTGCCGTTGTTCTGCTTGAAGTATTGGCGAAATTTCAACAATTATGTATCTTAAAGTTTTAAATAAATCGGGATATTGCAGTTGCAGATATTGCAGCACATTTGCGGCGAAAGTTCCCCGCCCAGCGCCCATTTCTACGATCGCGAAGTTTTGAGGTCGATCGAGAAATTCCCACATTTCCACAAACTGATCCGCCAAAACCTCCGCAAAATCAGCACCCCAATGAGACGACGTGATAAAATCGCCCCCTTTGCCGATCGACGGGCGATCGCTATTATAATAACCGTGCTGCGGATGATATAATGCCAAATTCATATATTCAGCAAAAGTAATACGCCGCTGCGGGCTGGCGGCAATTCTTTCGCAGATTACAGCACAGAGTTCCGGGTTACTATCATTAATATCTGATTGCTGGGATGTCATAATTTTATGAGGCACTTAATCAAGCTGAACAAAATCATTCGAGTAGTGCTATAAACTCTTCCCTTGTGAGTTCTGCATCCCGCAGTATCTTGCGGAGTAAACCTCTACCTATGGTTTTGCCAGCATGGACAGGAATCGTTACTACCCGTCCATCTGCATGGATCATTCGCACATGACTGCCCTTTTGTCGAATCGTCTGAAAGCCTGCATTTTCTAAGGCGCTAATAACTGTATTTCCTGTTAAAGCTGGTAGTTTGGGCATTAAATCATCACCCTTTGAATACCTACAAATTCAGGTAATTTTTCATTACCCTCTTCTTCTAAACAAAGTGCAATAACTTCTTTAATATTGGCAATCAACTCATCAATAGTCTCTCCTTGGCTATAACAGGCTTTTAGCTGTGGGACTTCCCCGACATAATAGCCATCTTCATCTCGTTCAATAATGACGTAGAACTCTTGCTTGCTGACATTCATTCTGCAACCTCTTTGTTCTTTAAATTTTACTATATCATTATTAACAGTCAGGGCTTTAGTCATACTCGTTTAATAACTAAAGCCCTTACTGCTAACCGCGGGTCTACCTATCAACCGAACCCATAATAATGTCGATACTCCCCAAAATCGCCACCAAATCCGCAATCTTCACGCCGCGCACAATGTGAGGCAAAATCTGCAAATTATTAAAGTCCCCAGTCCGAATCTTCCAGCGCCAAGGAAAGACACTATCATCCCCGATAATATAAATCCCCAACTCACCCTTGCCGCTTTCAACGCGGACATAATGTTCGCCCTTGGGAATCTTAAAAGTCGGCGCTACTTTTTTGCCAATAAACTGATAGTCAAAACCATTCCATTCAGATTTTGGCCCGCTTTCGAGTCGCTTCGCTTCCAAATTCTCGTAAGATCCACCGGGGAGTCCTTTCAAGGCTTGATAGAGAATCTTAACCGACTCGCGCATCTCCCGAATCCGCACCAAATACCGGGCCAAACAATCGCCAGCAGCTTCGGTACAAACTTCCCAGTCGAAGTCGTCGTAACATTCGTAATGGTCAACTTTCCGCAAATCCCACTTAACGCCGGAAGCGCGCAACATGGGACCGGACAGTCCCCAGTTAATCGCTTCTTCGCGAGAAATAGTACCCAGGCCTTCAATCCGGCGGCGGAAGATTGGGTTGTTGGTAATTAAACGTTCGTACTCGTCAATTTTGGGAATGAAATAATCGCAGTAATCTTCGCACTTATCAACCCAACCGTAAGGCAAATCCGCGGCGACTCCGCCGATGCGGAAATAGTTATTATTCACCATGCGATAACCTGTGGCTGCTTCCCACAAGTCTAAAATCATCTCGCGATCGCGCATAGTATAGAAAAAAGGAGTTTGCGCCCCCACGTCCGCCAAAAACGGCCCCAACCACAACAAATGGTTAGCAATCCGGTTCAACTCCAGCATGATTACCCGAATGTAACTCGCCCGTTTGGGGACAGCAATATTCGCCAACTTTTCCGGCGCATTTACTGTCACCGCTTCGTTAAACATCCCCTCCGCATAGTCCCAGCGGCTCACGTAGGGCACGTACATCACGTTGGTGCGATTTTCGGCGATTTTTTCCATCCCGCGGTGCAGATAGCCCAAAACAGGCTCGCAGTCCACTACGTCTTCCCCGTCTAGGGTGACGATTAGCCGGAGTACCCCGTGCATGGATGGGTGGTGCGGGCCCATGTTGAGCACCATCGGTTCGGTTCTAGTCTCAATTCTTGACATAATTAAATGAATTAATGATTACTAGCTATTGTTGATTTTTGTTTGGCTTTTATGATTATGAAGGATATCGAGCTCTCTGAGAAGGAGACCCTTGGATCAGATGTCAGTATTGACACCTATCACGTTCCAGTTTTGGGTCAAGAATTAATTGCGGGTTTAGCAGTGCGTCCAGGGGGGCACTATTTGGACGCGACGCTTGGGGGCGGCGGACACACGAGTTTGATTTTAGCGGCGGCGGCTGATGTTACAGTGGTGGCGATCGACCGCGACGAACAAGCCATCCGTTTTTGCCAAGCCCGATTTGCCAACTCGCCCGTTGAGTTTTGGCACGGCAACTTTGCTGAATATCAGTCCCCAGAGGCCGAATTTGATGGTATCATAGCAGACTTGGGCGTCAGCTCTGCTCAGTTCGATACACCGGAACGAGGATTTAGTTTTCGCCACCCAGCTCAACTAGATATGCGTATGAACCAGCAGCAATCTTTGACGGCAGAAGAGATTATCAACCACTGGGAAGAAGTTAAACTAGCAGATATTATTTACAAGTACGGCGAGGAGCGACTGTCGCGGCGCATCGCGAGGCGGATTGTGCAAAGCCGTCCTTTTCAAACTACAACAGAACTTGCAGGGGCGATCGCCTCCAGCTTCCCCCCCAAGCAGCGCAACGGCAGAATCCATCCGGCCACCCGTACTTTCCAAGCTTTAAGGATAGCCGTCAACTCCGAACTAGCGTCTTTAGAAACTTTCCTCAACCAAGCCCCAAGGTGGTTAAAACCCGGTGGGAGAATGGGAATCATTACATTTCACAGTCTCGAAGACCGACCAGTCAAGCACCAACTCAGAGGAACACCCAATTTGCAGGTACTGACAAAAAAGCCGATCGTGCCACAATCCGAAGAAGTCGCTAGAAATCCCCGCTCTCGTTCTGCTAAGCTCAGACTGGCAGAAAGAATAACTTGATTCGGCAGTAGTAATATGCTTGCTGCAAAAAGTTCAGAGATTAGGGAGACTTGTATGCAGCAATCAAGTACGATTCGGCAAAGATGTAGGCAATAGCGCCAACAACCCACCACTAACCCTCCGGGTACAGTGCGGCTTGAAATACAGCCGGTGTTGACCAGACTTAGGTAGCAATACCTGCGTTAGTAGTAAGTGTTAAAATTCACACCGAGGACAGTACCCAGCTAGTTAAGAACTCTGCAATCAGAGCATTAATTAGTCATTTTGGAGGCTGGTGTGTTTACAAAAGTACCGATTGCTAACACGGTCGTTGCTCCTATCAAAGCACGAAAGCTGACTCGGGAATTTTCCCTATTGAAGCGGCCTACCGAGGCGGGTTACAGTATCAAAAGCCTCTCATCTGTTGTGCGAACAGATGGTGCGAAAGGAATGCTCACCTTAAGGTAAAACGGGTTTCTTTAACTCAACTTGACGTAACTGATATGTTGCATATATCCAGCCCCCCTTTTCCTCCCGCCACCTTGCTGATTACAGCTATGGTGGGGGTTTTCAAGGGGGAAGAAAGATGAGTCGGGGAGATGGAAGCAAGCTGAAACTGATGGTAGTCGATGACGAACCCGACAACTTGGATTTATTGTACCGGACGTTTCGACGCGACTTTCAGGTTTACAAAGCAGATAGCGCCCTCAGCGCCCTGGAAGTTCTAGACGAACAGGGCGAGATGGCGGTGATTATATCTGACCAGCGGATGCCAGAAATGAATGGCACCGAGTTTTTGGGGAAAACTGTCGAGCGATTTCCCGATACGATTCGGATTCTGCTAACGGGATACACCGATGTTGAAGATTTGGTCGAGGCCATCAACTCAGGTCAAGTTTTCAAATACATCACCAAACCGTGGAATCCAGAAGAACTCAAATTGGTGATCAATCAAGCCTCAGAAACTTACAAATACTATAAGCAGCGCAGCGTTGCACTGCGCCGCGCTTTACGCAAGGAATCTCTGTTCAATGAGGTAATGAGCGTGATTCGCGGGTCGCTAGATTACTCTAGTATGGTACAAACTATTGTTCAAACCGTAGGTCAAACTTTTGAGGCCAACTATTGTATGCTGCGGCCGGTAGAGACCGATCGACTATTGCCGAGTACCTTCCCCTACCAAGCCCAAACCGACGAAACCATTCACTTTTCTTTTGATGAAAATCTGCTGGTTCAAGCCGTAGCCAGCCGCCAAACTCAAGTGAACCCAAACCGTGGGGGCGACGGTAACTCGGTTGAGATTGCCGTGCCCCTGACTTACCAGCAAGAATTGCTGGCGGTACTGGCTTTGTGCCAGATTGGCGGCACTAACCCTTGGTCGGCAGAAGATATAGAGTTAATAGAAGGTGTAGCAGCTCAAGCTGCTCTGGCCCTGTCTCAAGCTAAGCTATACCAGCGCACTCTGGATTTAGCCAAGCAGATGCAAACCGAGTTGGAAGTGGCTCGCCAAATCCAAACAAACTTGTTGCGCCAAAGTTGGCCGGATTTTGAAACTGTCAGGGTGCAAGCTTGCTGCTATCCCGCGCGGGAAGTTGGCGGCGACTTTTTTGAAGTCTACGTCCACTCCCAAGGGGATATTTGGATAGCGGTAGGAGATGTTTCGGGTAAGGGAGTTCCGGCTGCTCTATTTATGGCCAGCGCGATTTCGGTGATGCGGCGGGAACTTTCCCAAGAAGTTTCTCCAGAGCCAGATCAAGTTATGCAGAACATGAATAGCAGTATGTCTGACGACCTGATCGGCAACAATCATTTTATTACAATGGTTGTAGCTCGTTACACTCCGTCAACCGGACACCTGGCATTTGCTAATGCCGGTCACATTTACCCGATTGTTTGGTCTCACTCGGAGGTGAAAGCTCAAGCCGCTAGCGGTAAAACGCCAGTCGAGCCGAATTTCCTGAAAGCTCGTGGCATTCCCTTGGGGATACTACCAGTTTGGAGAGGCAAAGCAGGTACGATCGAATTAAAGTCAGGAGATGTATTTCTGCTGACGAGTGATGGCATTACTGAAGCTAGCGTTACCACTGAAGGGGTCGCAGGGGGTGAACCAACCCGTTCTATGCTACAACAAGAAGGGCTTTGGCAACTCTTGATTCAGGAACCTGGTTCTTTCAACTTGGACAATTTGTTGGCTTACATCCGAGCCGATAATCCCGTTCAGGAAGACGACCAAACCATACTCTCTCTGGAAGTTCTTTGAATCTGTCAGCGACTCCCAACGC
This sequence comes from Microcoleus sp. AT3-D2, assembly GCF_036705715.1. NCBI lineage: Bacteria > Bacillati > Cyanobacteriota > Cyanophyceae > Oscillatoriales > Microcoleaceae > Microcoleus > Microcoleus sp. AT3-D2. Next base: position 20,684 of record NZ_JAUBVE010000022.1, read on the forward strand.
ATAGTCGGGGGTGAGAGCCGAAAAAACTTAAGCCCTGCTTGTTGACGGCCCATAGAGTAGTCCTGCAAAGGACGGCGTTATCGTCAACAGTCAAAAACCACAGTAAAAACCTAGCCGGCGATGGCGCAGCTAGTTTCCTGAATCGCTTTCCTGGGGGATTAAATACCTGTAAAGGGTTAAGGTAGAAGGCATTCGTCAGAAAAAACCAACGCTTAAAAGCCAAGGATTGAAACACAGATTTTTTATACTTCGCTGCTTGCAGTCTCGGTATAATTATCAATTGTTAAGGGGCTTTAGGCCCATAACAAAAGTTTTCAACTATACTCTTAACTTCTGCCTTCTACCCAATGACGAATGCCTGATTTTTAAACAGAAAAGGCTAGTATCCTCCGAGTAGCGACAAGTATTGAGGCCGAATCCATTCGGCGCGTCGTGTTTCATACCTGGTGTGAAGACACAGGGTTTTCAAACTTACGGGATTTTTTTATGAATACTGAGCTTCATGTGCCAAGCGACTTGCGGTTTTTAACAATTGTTGAAAATTGGTTGCTGAGCAGTTTGGAAGTTGAGCTAGGAGAGCACGTCGATTGGCCGCGTCAGTCGAATCGTTTGCGCTTGGTGTTAGCAGAAGCCTATTCTAACGTGATCCGCCATGCTCACAAAGATCAACCCAATTTGCCCGTGTTAATTCGCTTGAATTTAAAAAATAGGGATATTGGTTTAGAAATTTGGGATTACGGTAAAGGTTACGAAATGGATACTTACAATCCCCCGAGACCGGAAGCTAAACAGGAAAGCGGCTACGGCTGGCTGATTATGAGCAGACTTATGGATCGGGTGGACTACACTTTGCAAATAGACGGTCGCAACTGTCTGAAGTTGGAAGCAAGTTTGCCGGAAAAATCTTAATTAGTCATTAGTCCTTAGTCATTGACAATGCACTTTTTGACTCGCTTTGGCTGTCTGTCGCACGGTGCGGTGACAGCCAATTTTTCGTGCAGTATCGTCCGCCCAAGGCGAGACTGTAAGATTGTAGGGGTAAAGTTCCGATCGCACAAATAGCCAAGAAACGGGATTTTTATACCGTGAGTGGCACTTCACCAAATATTTGGATAAAAACCCGGTTTCTGCCTTATTCTGGCGATAAAAAGCCGATTAACCTGTCGATCGCACGACTTTAGCTATTACGTGCGATCGACAGGTCAAACCCCAATAGGCAATTTAAATCTGAAACAGCTTATCAAACATCTCATTTCTTATATGACCGCAGATTTAGTAATTCTTGGGGAGAAGCTAACAGTTTGACCGTTACAGAAAGGATTTTTTGGTCTGAATTGAGCAAGAACAGCCATCCGACATTAACACCAAATGCGGAAGTTTGCACCCGACCGCTGACCTGAACTTCTACTTGGTCATCTCCTAAAATTTGGCTGACACCTTTCTGGGGTTCTAGCTGCATTCCTCGCGCTTCTTTTTTAAGATAAGTGGCGATCGAGATGTTGCCGATAATTGGATCTTCAAACGGCGCGTTTAGAACCCCATCATCGGCAAATAAATTAGCCGTCGCTTCAAAATCGCCCGCGTTTAAAGTTTCAAAATATTGCAATACGGCTGGAATGGTGATGCCTGCAATCTTTATAGAGGTAGTTAAAATAGGTCGAGTTGTTGCGGTCATAAAACAAGTAATTTCAAATGAATGAGTATACTTTAATCATTATCTTTGCCGCAGCAAATCCCTCAAAAGATATAAGTAGGGCTAGGAAAATAATTCTCCTAAAAAAGGAGAACCGGAGAGCGTCATCGCAGCTTTCAGAGCGATCGACCAAAATCAATATTACTTCCAAAAAATCCAAGTGTAGCCAAGCTGCAAACCCTGATAGCATCAGTCATTTCCCATCCTTCAATTCTTGAATCTAAAATTTAAAATCTAAAATCTAAAATGATATAAACCCAGACACCTAATGGCATCTGGGTTTTTGGGCAAGCCTGTTTAACAGAGCCAACCAGAATATTCTATTTGCGGATCAAATTGAGCAATTCCTTCGGAGATGCCAACAAGTCGATCGCCACAAAGAAAATTTGACCTTGGGGATCTAGCAAAAAGCGCCACGCAATATTCATGCCCATATTCGATCCAAACCAGGGAGTTTCGACTTTGCCGGTGACTTTCACTTGGCGGTAGCCATCTTCTGCGGGTTCGGACACGCCTTGCTGCGGCATCATTTTGAGTCCGACGCATTCTTCCCGCATATAGTTGAGGATGGCTTCGCGACCGACGATCGGCTTTTGGAACGGCGGTTGCAGGGCACCTTCTGGGGCAAATAAACCGACAGCAGGAGTGAAGTCGAAGGCGTTCATGTAGTCGATGTAGTTGAGGACAGTCTGCTCGCTGATACCCTCAATTTTGGTTTTCACCCGCTCTGCTGGAGCGGTGGGAGTGCTGCGGGGGGCCGAGCGTTTGCCGTACTCTTGGCTGAAATCTGGGTCGTAGCCCATGTGAACTACGGTGTTGCGAAGTACGGTAATTTGCTGACCCGGATCGAGTTTCTTGATGGTTTCAAGGACTTGGGTGGCTTCGGGAGACATTTGATAGCCAGCCGGGATCGGAGCGACAAGGCCCTGTTTCATCAACTGTCCCAACTCGTACCAGAAACCGAGTTTGGTGTTGACGCGCAATGAAGTGTAAATCCGGCCGATTGTGGTGTCAGCATTGCTAGCCAGGTCGTACATGGTTTTGCTTTGATCTGCAGGCGACATCTGCTTAATTTCGCCCAGGACGCCTTCGACAAGCGCCATGCTGGCTACTCCTGGGGCGGCTGCGGTAATGGTAATGCCCATTTCGGTGTAGGCATACCAGAGCAAGGCGAGTTGGTCTTCAACGCTGAGTTTGTAGAAGGCTTCGGTGGTAGCCGGAACAACGCTAGCAATCTCGGTGTTTGAGAAGATAGATTGAGCGGATTGAATGCTAACTGCCATGTGTATGCTGTGGGATTTGTGGTTTTAGTGAGGTACTTGAGTTAGGAAACCTCTAGCTCCCTTGATTAACATCATGTAACGTTTTGTGAATTTTTGCAAATATAAATTACATATAGCTGAGTTACCAAACTATAATCAATAGTTTGGTCAAATGCGATCGCTGTCACTAGACCGTCTGCCGAATTAGTTTATTTTGGAAGCCGATCGTTAAAAATTGCTTATCTTATCATATAAAATCAAAATAGTCAATACAAAAGGTAAATATTTACCGGGTATCAAATGAAAGCGCCAATTAGCAGCATTTTGGTGAAGCAAAAAGCCCTTGAGTTGGGATTTCACAAAGTGGGGATAGCCTCAAAAGACGCAGATTTTGATTTAGAAAAACAAAGATTGCAGGCTTGGCTGGACAAGGGTTATCAGGCGGATATGGCTTGGATGGCAAACCCGAAACGGCAGGATATTCGATCGCTCATGCCAGAGGTGCAGTCATTAATATGTGTCGCCATCAACTACTACACGCCCCACCAACGCCCCGAAAATCCCGTGTGGGAGGGGGGGGACGATGCAGCGGTCGAATATGCTAAAATCTCTCGCTACGGTTGGGGGCGGGATTACCACAAAATTTTGCACAAAAAACTGAAAATATTGGCAAATTGGCTGCGATCGCAAGGCGAGGGAATTGAAGCGCGGTATTATGCTGATACCGGGCCAGTTCAGGATAAAATGTGGGCGCAGCGTGCCGGGATTGGTTGGATTGCTAAAAATGGTAATGTAATTTCGCGCGAATACGGTTCTTGGGTGTTTTTGGGCGAAATCTTGACTAATTTGGAGTTAGCGTCGGATGAGTCTCATACGGAACATTGCGGTACTTGCACTCGCTGTATTGAGGCGTGCCCGACGGGAGCAATTACTGAGCCTTTTGTGGTGAATGCCGATCGATGTATAGCCTATCACACGATCGAGAATCGAGCCGAAAGATTGCCCGACGAAATTGCCTCTAATTTACAAGGTTGGGTAGCAGGTTGCGACATTTGTCAGGATGTTTGTCCTTGGAATCAGCGATTTGCTAAACCAACTGATGTTACAGACTTTGAGCCTTATCCTGAAAACATAGCACCGACACTTGCAGAATTAGCCGACATTTCCGACGAAGAATGGAACCGCAGATTTACCGCTTCGGCGCTGCGGCGCATAAAACCCGAAATGCTGCGGCGAAATGCGAAAGCCAATCAAATTAACGATTAAAAGTTGAGATGTTCGCACTCAGGGTGCTTAGGGGAAACCTTACCCTATAGATAATAACCCTAGTGTATGTACAGATCGCCAGTAGTCAATACATTATGCAGTAAGTCATTCCCCATCTAAAATCTAAAATCTAAAATTGTATGCTTCCCCGTTCCTTATTTGCTATTGTCCAATGACCAAAGTAATTATTTTTGATTTTGACGGTACTTTAGCAGATACAATCGATATTCTTCTAAGCATCACCAACCGTTTGTCAGTAGAATTAGGCTTTAAATCTGCGACCAAAGAGCAAATCGCTCAACTGAGCAATTTAACTTCTTGGCAAATTCTTCAATATTCGGGCATTTCTATCTTCAAATTCCCGCTGTTGATTAGAATGTTGAAATCAGAGTTACGCAGCGAAATTCCCAACATTCAATTATTTCCAGGAATTAAACAAGTTTTACTGGAGTTAAAAGAAATGGGATTTCAACTGGGCATTATCACATCTAATTCCAGAGAAAACGTCTTGGCATCGCTGGAGAAAAATGCTTTGCAAGACACTTTTACATTTATTTACTCTGGCTCAACTTTTGGTAAACATAAAGTTATTAATAGATGGCTAAAAACCGAACATATAAATGCTAAAGAAGTCCTTTATGTGGGAGATGAAATTAGAGATATAGAAGCTGCTAGAAAAACAGGAATTAAGGTAATGGCTGTAGCTTGGGGTTTTAATTCTCAGGAGGCGTTGGCTGCACACAATCCCGATTTTTTGATTGAACGCCCCCAGGAATTGATAGAGATTATGAGTAATTTACGGGAACTCTAAACTGAAATTGCCAAAAGTAAGACTCGTCGGTTGAAATCTCTTCTAGACAAACTTTCCTTCCAGCAGAGAGGGACTAAAGAATAAAAGGGGTATAAAAGCCTGATTTGTTATCAGCCATATTCCCTAGTATCATCTCTGCAAATAAATTATGTTAATCTCCTTCGCCCCGTTTCAGTGCTGCTAAAACTGCTTGCTGGCTAACTGCTTGGTAGATTTTGCTAAAATGCTGCTTAAGGGCGTCTGATGCAGGGGAGGATTTGCTAGCGGTTCCTTTTCCGTCGGTTGCGAGGGGAATTGGGCCTAAGATATCTAATACTGTTTCGCTGCTGGGTGGCGGTACAATGACTACTAAAGATGATTCTAGCTGCTGGTTGTATTCCCAAAAGCGATCGACCTTCGGCAATTTAGAATTCGTAGTGGGGGAATTTTCCCCGGAGTTAAGTTGGGAATTTTCCTCTCCTTGCGTACCTCGTCTTTGACGAAGTGCTGTCAAGATTTGCTCTTTGGTTCTCCCCCGGAGTTGAAAGAGTACGAAGGGGTCTTCACTGAAGCGATCGCCCAATAAGTAGTATACTGCACTGATGTGTTTGCAAGGGTTTTGGGGGTCAGGACAGCTACAGCGCGATCGAATATCAGATAAACTTAACGGAAATAGGGTTTTGCCGGCCGCCGCAAATACATCCTCAATATTGTGTGGCATTTCTCCTGCTAAGAGTTTAGCTGAAAAAACTGCTCTTTGCGACATATTTTCAATCACATAATCCCAATCTTCATCGCTTAAGGTGTCGAGCCCTAAAGAAACTTGATAGGGTTTTGGATCAGTTCCTTGAACTACGGCAATTACTTCTTGGTTAGGGAATTTAATGCTGAGAACTTTTCCCTCGCGCGCGTATTGCCAGCCACGTTCTAAGCGCTTTTTGAAGCGGTAGGTATTTATTAAATCTAACCACTGTTGTGTCCACCATTCTCTGTCAATCATTTATTTGGGAATTGGGAATTGGGCATCGGGCATTGGGCATCGGGCATTGGTAATTGGGATGTTGAATTCAGAAAGAAAAAAATAGCTATCCGTGTATTCCTGACTTCCGTGTCATGCTGTTGGGAATGGGTCATATAGCGGTTCTCAAGCGTGGTGAGGTATGCCCTATCCCCTATGCCCTATGACCGATAGCACCTCATCTTTCTGAGAAATTCTATATTATTCTTCTTCCGTTTCTATGATAGCATTGCGATCGAGGATTAGTAAATTCCGAAGTTGGTCTGTATCTAGCTCGGTGAGCCAGTTTTCGCCGGCGCTGACAACTTGTTCGGCTAGAGCTTTTTTGCTTTCGATCATATCGTGTATTTTCTCCTCTAACGTACCTGTGCAAACAAATTTGTGAACTTGCACGTTGCGGGTTTGACCGATGCGAAATACGCGGTCAGTTGCCTGATTTTCCACTGCGGGATTCCACCATCTGTCATAGTGGAAAACGTGGGTTGCTCTGGTTAAGTTCAAACCTGTGCCGCCTGCTTTTAAAGATAAAATCATAATCGGCGGGCCTTGGGGGTCGTGCTGGAAGCGATCGATCATTTCTTCCCGCTGCTGTTGCCGAATTCCTCCGTACAAGAACAAAACTTCTCGCCCTAAATGCTGTTCTAGATGCGGTTTCAGGAGTTTTCCCCATTCGGCAAACTGAGTAAAAATTAAAGCCCGATCGCCCTCAGCGATCACCTCTTCTAACATTTCCACCAACCGCTGCAATTTCCCCGATTCCTGACTCTTAATCTCCAATTCTTTCGGCTTAGCTTCTGTTTTCACAAGAGCCGGATGGTTGCAAAGTTGCTTGAGTTTTACCAGCAAAGCCAGAATCATTCCCCGGCGCTGAATACCTTCGGCTGAGTCTAATTCAGCTATTGACTCTTCGACTATTTTCTGATATAAAACCGCCTGTTGAGCTGCCAGCCCACAAAATACAGTCATCTCCTGTTTTTCGGGCAAATCTTGGATGATTTCTTTGTCTGTTTTCAGGCGGCGGAGGATGAAAGGCCGAACGAGCGATCGCAAAGTCTGCAAAGATTCTCGATCGCCGTATTTCTCGATCGGAATTGCAAATCGGCGCTGAAAGAAATTGCGCGGCCCCAAATAGCCAGGATTGAGAAACTCCAAAATTGACCACAATTCTTGCAGTCTATTTTCCACCGGAGTTCCCGTCAGCGCAATTCTAAAAGATGCCTCAATTTGTCGCACTGCTTGCGACTGCTTCGCCTCAGAATTTTTAATATTTTGCGCTTCATCTAAAACCAATCCTTGCCATTTAATGCCTTGAAATTCCTTCGCATCGCGGAACACCAACGCGTAACTGGTAATTATTAAATCTTTTCCTTTAATTGCCGTCGCAAATGCTTTGCCTTTAGCACGTTTGTCTCCGTGGTGAACTAACACTTTCAGCGTCGGGCCAAATTTCTTGACTTCCCGCTCCCAATTGCCCAATACTGATGTCGGACAAACCAGTAATGTTGGCGCTTCTAGGGCATCTTGTTCTTGTAAATGCAGGAGAAAAGTAATTAGCTGAATAGTATTGTGGCACAAGATATTATTGGCAACAAAATTGTGATGTTTGCCCACCTCAAAATCATAGACCCACCCGCTGTACTCAAAATCCTCAAGTTCCTCTATTCTGCAATAAAATACTTCGCGATCGAGTATAAGTTGCAAATTTTCTCGGACACTATCTAGCTGCGCTACATTGAGATTTGCATAAGCCTCTAGGGTCTGATTCGTCCATTTAGAAGGCTTTAGCTGGCGGTACTCATGTTCTGCGGAACCACCAAGCACATTTTCCATACCTGCTACCACCTTTCCTAGGCTGATGCGGGAAAACTGCTGGGAACCGTTAATATAAACAGGATTGTGCATTCCGAAATGCCGTAGCGGCAGTTTGGTCATCTCCACTGCATCGGCAACAAGATCCGAAACCGGAATTCCTTCGACATTTGTATTGGCACTAACTTCGCAAATCTGCTCTAATTTACGCTGTTTTTCGGAATCACCGAAGCCAATTTCCTGCAAAAATATGCGCGCTGAGTTACCGCCGAAAGTGCCGATGTAATACGTGCGAAAAATCCCGCTGCCATTGGTGGCGCGTTTCTGCTTAGTGGCGATTCGCAGCCAAATTCCAAAGCGCCGCAGTAGTGTAGAAAGTTGTTGGATGATTAAAGGCGAAGCGGTGCTAATTTCGATAGTCCGCATTTTAGGAATGACAGAACCTTCAGCATCAAAGTAGTTTTTGAGGAAAATTCGTATGCTGTCAAGATTGGCTTGCATGATAAATTGTGGGAAGCTTTTCTCGGCTGACAGTTTCCCCCACTCGTAGCCTTTAGCCTCAAGAAAGCTTTGGTACGATCGACTACACACAGCTAAATATGCTGCTCTTTCCTTACCGGGAGTACGAACAGCAGGATTATTTATTTTTATCCCATACTTTTTGCTTAAACGGTGAAGTGTGAAACGCAATTCTTCAATAACTGCCACATCTTTCTGCGTTATTGTGAGCATTGCTTGATCGCGCTGCTCATATCCCTCAGCAATCTGCCAAGCCAGAAACTTGACCAAATCGGGATCTTCCGGCTTTCCTTCCCAATACAATTTAGCAGGAACGCAAACATAATCTCCAACCTTGAGGTCATTTGTCCAGCCATCGCGTCCTAACAATTTGTGGCGGCGGGTAATTGTGATGCTGCTACCATCTTGTAGTTTGATGGTTCGCAACTTTTCTTGCACTTGCTGGCGGTAAAGTCGTCGAATAGTCGCCTGTACAATTTTGCCTGTTTCCTGATTTATGGAATTTACCAGTAATTGCTCGTTAGGTTCAGACCAAAAGCCCTCACCGTCGAATTCTGTTTTTCCGGCATAAGCTTCCCATATTTTTTCAGCTTTTTGTAAAAAACCATTAACAAAAAGCAAAGAATGTGGTAAAATGCACTTTCCTAATCCCATATCGTCCGCGAGACAAGCACCCAAACCCCAGCGTTCTAAGAATGCTAACCAGCCAGCTCCCAGGGCTTGATAAGGCCGCAATTGTCCTCGGAAACTAGCGGGAGTTGCGATCGCACTTACCGCTTGATTATCGCTCAAAGTATTCAACAATTCCTGAAGTTGACCGGTTGCCTCAAAATTCACCACAGGCAATTTCTCGATCATCTGAGTATCGCCCGACGCCAAACGCAAAGCATCCTCCAAAGAAAGAGTCATTTGCTCTTTGCGGCTGGCAAAAAAAGTTTGAGCCGCTTTCACATCCGGCGCACGCAACTCCACCCACTCGCCGTTAATTTCCACCAAAGGCGAATTCAACGCGATCAATCTGTCAAATTCTGCCTTAGAAATGCGCTGTCCGCCGATCGTCAATTCCCACTTAAAATTTAGCAGACTTTGCAATCCCAGCCCACCTTTCGCCGGAGTCACTTTCGGAGTTTCCGCTTGAATGCTCAAACCCAAACGACTCGCCCAACCATCCGTCTTTGTCAAACTCGGCGGCAAAACTACGCCCAAGCCGCTATCAGCAAACCGCCAAGCTACAGACTTAATAAACTCGTAAGCTTGCAGCGGATTTAATTGGCAAGATTGAGGCCGCTGTGCTTGCAAACTCGGTTCAATTAAGGGATAAAGTTTCGAGGCTAAACCCAAGCCGCTGAGCAAAGTTTCTTGGGGCAATTCTATTGTCCGCCCCGCATAAGCCAAACGCTCGACTGAGTTGTTCCAAATAGTTGTCGCGTCAACCAAAAATTCCGTTTCATCTGCTGCTTGCAAGCAATAATTTAAACTCCAGTTGGCTTTACCAGGAGACGGCGGTATGAGTTGAAAGCAAGTGCGAAATTGACTTTGTTGAGATAATTGGTTTTGCAGCGGTGCAGTCCAAGCACTCAGCTTGGTTGCCAAGTTTTCCAATGCTGTTGTTTCTACTTGCACAATCCCAGATTCCTGCTGCAAAGCTTGCAGCCAGTCGCGCACAGGAGAAACTGCTTTGATGTCTAAAGTAGAGCTACCAGCAGATCGCACTTGACTATCTACAATACTGCTCAAAAAGCCTAACACTAATTCCTCAGCCCCCATCGGCAAATCCACAGCTAAAGGCAATTGACTCGATTCTTCTTTCTTTTCCCCTCTTCCTTCTTCCTTCTTCCTTCTTCCTTCTTCTTTCTTCCTGATATCCGTTACATCCGTTACAGAATCCGTTGCCGAACTTCCTTCTTCCTTCGATTGATATGTTCTGCAAGCCGTCGGCATTTGCTTGACAAAAGTGGCGAGGCGGAATGTATCTGTAGAACTATCTAACAGCGGTTGCCATTTGGCAATAGCAGAACCGTCGGACTGTTTCTCCAATCCCGGCAAAAATTTGCATCTTGCCAACAAATCCAAACTCCACCTAGCAATATGAGACCAAAAACGCAAATCTGAGCCGACAAAAGAGTCGGGTTCCGTGCTGTTAAGCGGTAGTGATTGCAAGAAAACAAAAGCTGCTTGAGGATTGAGACACAAACCCTCGACTTGCCAGGGATAAAGGTAAATTTCCTCGGTTTGGGCCGGTTCCTCAAGTGCTGCTGCTGAGTGCTGCGGCATCAGATTTGCGTTCGATTCTGAGATTTTGGTCGGAAGTGCTATCACCCGAATTTCCCTTTTAATTGAGGAGTTTGGGGGGGTAATTTCTGCGTTTTGAGTTTTGGGCGACCGCCTAGTTTTTTTGCTTTTTTCCGATGGAGTTTCTGCGGTTTCCGGTAATTGCCAATCCAGTTTTCCCGACTGCTGCAACGAATTTAGGAAAATCCTAAATTCCGATTCGGTCATTGCTAAGGGATGCGGTATATTTATCCCCGATTCTATGGTTTCAATGGCTCCAATTTTACGCCAAGTTTCTCCCCAAATAAATAAGCAACTTTTTTCATTCTCTACGAGCCAACTGCCGTGTAAAATAGCCATATTTTTTTACCCTGATATTTGTATTTAAGTGCGAGGTTGACTACAGCATTTATATAGAATTTATGAAAATTTTATTTAAAACAAACCGAGGAAAATTTGAGCCTGATAGGAATTAGGTAGAACCTGTATATTTAGGTACTTATGGCACACCTTACCGCTGATTCCCTGACCTAGATAACTAAATCCCTTTTCCTTCTTCCTTAAACGTCCCAATTCCCAAATGAAAACTCATCCTACCATCTATTTCAGGCGTTTAGCGGACGATCGACCGGAGAATCGACCCCTGAGTGCAAAAAATAATTCGAGAGTATAAATGCTTACAAGCCAGACGCAGACAGTGGATCGCGAGGCGATTATCCCCGTCTTTTGGCGTCGGACTCTCAAACATCCTGTGGTAATGTTACGATCCCGACAGAGAAAGAATGTGGTAGATAAGGAAGCAGTGCTACATGGTAGAGATAGACAAGTCAATATCCTTCGATGGACGGGATATTAGACTGAAGATTGGTTTACTGGCGCCTCAAGCAGGCGGTGCAGTTTTGATTCAGTCAGGTGACACGGCGGTTTTGGTGACAGCGACTCGATCGCAGGGGAGAGAAGGAATTGATTTCCTGCCCCTGTTGGTGGATTACGAAGAGAGACTCTACGCTGGCGGTAAAATTCCCGGTGGATTTTTGCGAAGGGAAGGGCGTCCCCCAGAAAAAGTGACTTTGACTGGCCGTTTGATCGATCGACCGCTGCGTCCGCTATTTCCAAGCTGGCTGCGAGATGACATCCAAGTTGTAGCCACAACGGTTTCGATGGACGAACAAGTGCCGCCGGACGTTTTGGCGGTGACGGGGGCTTCGGTGGCGATACTGCTGGCGAAAATGCCGTTTTACGGGCCGATGGCGGCAGTGCGAGTCGGTTTGGTAGGGGACGATTTCATCATCAACCCAACCTACAGCGAAATCAGAGAAGGCGAGTTGGATCTCGTGGTAGCTGGTTCTCCTGACGGAGTAATCATGGTAGAAGCCGGCGCTAACCAATTGCCCGAACAGGATATCATCGAGGCGATCGACTTCGGCTATGAAGCAGCCTGTGACTTGATTCAAGCCCAGCGCGAAATTATGGCGGAATTGGGCATCGATTTGGTGGTAGAAGAACGGCCATCGCAAGATTCGGCCCTGGAAACCTTCATTCGCGATCGCGCCCAAGAACCCATCCGCATCATTTTGTCAAGATTTGAAAAAGACAAAACAATACGGAATGCAGCATTGGACGAAGTTAAGGCAAATGCAGTCGAATCTGCGATCGCCGAACTCTCGGAAGACGATCCGGTAAAACTAGCCGCCACCGCCAACAGCAAGGCGATCGGCAACGTTTTCAAAGACGTTACCAAAAAAATGATGCGGAAGCAGATCCTCGAAGATGGCATCCGTGTAGACGGTCGCAAGCTAGACGAGGTGCGACCCGTTTCTTGTCGCGTAGGCGTGCTGCCGTCGCGAGTACACGGCTGTGCGTTGTTTAATCGGGGCTTGACTCAAGTGTTGTCCGCAGCTACCCTGGGAACCCCAGGCGACGCCCAAGACTTAGGAGACGACTTGCACCCGCAGCAAGACAAACGCTACCTACATCACTACAATTTCCCGCCGTTTTCCGTGGGAGAAACCAAGCCGATGCGATCGCCCGGACGCCGAGAAATCGGTCACGGAGCCCTCGCAGAACGCGCTTTACTGCCGGTTTTGCCATCCAAAGAAGATTTCCCCTACGTCATTCGCGTAGTTTCAGAAATCCTTTCTTCCGACGGTTCCACCTCAATGGGTTCAGTTTGCGCCTCAACGCTAGCATTAATGGATGCAGGCGTTCCCCTTTCCCAACCCGTCAGCGGCGCGGCAATGGGCTTAATTAAAGAAGGCGATGAAGTCCGAATTTTGACTGACATTCAGGCAATTGAAGACTTTTTAGGCGACATGGACTTCAAAGTAGCCGGTACCGACACCGGGATTACTGCTTTGCAGATGGACATGAAAATCAAAGGTTTGCCCTTAGATGTGATAGCCACCGCCATCCGCCAAGCCAAACCGGCTAGACTGCACATTTTAGAAAGAATGCTGGCAACCATCGACACTCCCCGCAAGGAAATGTCGCCGTTTGCACCGCGTTTGCTAACCCTGAAAATCGATCCAGAATTTATCGGTTTGGTAATTGGGCCTGGTGGCAAAACGATCAAAGCCATCACCGAAGAAACCGGTGTCAAAATTGACATCGAAGACGACGGAACCGTGACAATTGCTGGCAACGACAGCGAAAAAGCTCAACGGGCTTACAACATTGTCCAAGGCATGACGCGCAAGTTGAATGCAGGAGACGTGTATGTCGGCCGCGTAACTCGAATTATTCCGATCGGCGCTTTTGTGGAAATTTTGCCCGGAAAAGAAGGAATGATTCACATTTCCCAGTTAGCGGACTACCGCGTTGGCAAAGTGGAAGACGAGTTAGCTGTGAACGATGAAGTGATTGTCAAAGTGCGAGAAATTGACAATAAAGGTCGAATTAATTTGACCCGCTTGAATATTCATCCCGACGAAGCGGTAGCCGCCCGCGAAGCGTTGAATAAATAGTTTACGGTTGGTAATTGGTAATTACTTGTAGAGTAATTGCTAATTGCTAATTGCTAACTCGTGATTAGTAATTGCTAATTGCTAATTGAGATTAAATCTGATTGTTTCAGATTGATTTGGGAGTAGGGTGCGCGACAGCGACAGATCGACAATAGTGCGATCGGCTGTAGAAGTTAATAAAGTCGCGCACTTTCCCCTCTGCGGCTGAAACCACAACTACACAATCGATCGCAACTGTGATTCAAGAGTGACAATCTTGGATGTCCCCGTTATAGCTGCAGGATATCTTCTATGATAGGGGCAGTTCTATTTGAAACAGAGAACCTTTCCCAACCTCGCTACTTACCGTTAGGTGTCCGCCGTGAGCTTCCACAATTTGCTGGGCGATCGCCAATCCCAATCCAGAGCCACCTTTCTTCCGTGTTCGTACCTCATCAACTCGGTAAAATCGATCAAAAATGTGTGGCAAATCTGCCTCTGGAATGCCGATTCCCCTATCTTCTATTTGAATTAAAATGCGATGAGACTGATTCAATAACCGCAGCCACACTGTTCCTTCAGGTAAGGTATATTTGCAGGCATTGGTGAGTAGATTAGTGATAGCTTGTTTTAATAAATCAGAATTGCCTTTGATCATAACTCTCTCTTCAGGCAGTTCTAAATGAAGGCTTAAATGCTGGGCAACACCCTGTATTGATGAAGTGGCGATCGTATCTTTTAACAGGTCATTCAAGTGAATCGATTGAATCGATTTTGCGTCTAACTGTCCTGCCTGTCGTGCTAAAAACAAGAGATCAGTCACCAACCGATTCATCGACTTAGCCGTTTCAGCAATCTTTTCCAATCGAGAATGCTTAGGCTTGCCGGCATCGACTGGGCTGAGTAAGCCAACCTGGGCATTGCTGAGTATGGTGGCAAGCGGTGCTCTTAGTTCGTGGGAAGCATCAGACGTAAATCTTTGCATTTGGACATAGGCATTTTGAATCGGTTGCATAGCCAATCCGCCTAAAAACCAACCTACTAGACTAATCGCGCCCAGGGTCAAGGGCAATGTTACCACCATCACAATCAGTAACTCTCTGAGTGTTTTCTGAGCATCCGTCAATGGGATGGCAATCTGGAGGTAGCCAATCGTGCGTCCCTTGTAGTCAACCGGAAGCGTTAATTGTCGCAGCCACTCGGGGGGAGACTGAAGGGTTTGAAACGCCGCGCGAGCCTGAATCTGATCCGAGGGCTGCGCCCCATAAAACTGTTGCAGTTGTCCAGTCGCTGAATACCACCGAGCATAAACAACTTCACTGTCAGAGGGAGGAGCATAATTACCCAGAATCGGAACGTTACTCAGATCGATGTGTTCTTTTCCCTGCCGCAAACCATAGTCAATATTGGCAGCCATGACTCTTGCTTTTTTGTAGAGTAGTCGATCGCTCTGTTCTAAGCTGTTAACCGCTCGCTGGTAGTAAATGATCCCTGCAAAAATGATCAGAATAGCCCCCATCGAGAGCGTAAACCAGTGGGCAAGATTGCGGCGGCTACGATTAAACATCTGGATTCAAGCGATATCCCATACCATATACGGTTTCCAGCCAACTGACAGCACCTATCATCTGCAATCGCTGCCGCAGACGACGCACTAGGACAGTAATCGCATTACTCTCCGGTTCGTTGCCCCACTCCCACAAGGCTTGTTCAATTTGGCCACGGGAGAGTACCTGACGAGGATGGCGCATCAGATACTCTAGAAATAGAAATTCACGAGTCGATAACTGCAGACTCTGCTCCCTCCGTTCAATAGTCAGCGTTGATAGATGTAGAGTCAGATCTTCAACCTGTAAAGTATCTCCTTTCCAAAGTGGCGATCGTCGTCCCAATGCCCGCACCCGTGCCAGCAGTTCAAACACATCGGCAGGTTTGATGAGATAATCATCTGCTCCAGCGTCTAAGCCGCTAATTTTGTCAACAATCGCATCTTTGGCAGTCAACAGCAACACTGGGGCCGTTTTTCCCAGACGGCGGTATTGCTGGCATAAGCTTAAGCCACTGACCTCTGGTAATAACCAATCCAGGATCAACAGATCATAGTCCCGCTTCGATAAAATCCACTGGGCCGTCGCCCCATCTTCTACACCATCGACAATATGTCCCGCTTCAGAGAGAGCAGCTTGAAGTGGCTCCAGTTGATCTACATCGTCTTCTACCAGGAGAATTCGCATCCGTCTAACCATTGTTTGGCAAATTTTACGTATGGTAGAGAAGAAATTTAGGAAAAGCCTCCATCACAGGTAAGATTTATGCCAATCTGTTGCTAACTAAAATGTTGGTAGTTTCTCCAGATTATTTCGAGCCATCTAAATCTAAAATCCAACATTCCAATGGCTTTACCTCGCTTCCTACCACTTTTACACCGCGCTGCCTGGGAATTCTGGGTACCTCTGCCTTTGGTAGCAGCCTTATTCTGGACTACAGGTAACTTCCTCGCGGTTCAAGTTCTCAGCCGTCCTTATAACTCTGTCCACAAACTCCAGGCAGATAGACCGTTAAATCGGAGATTACCAGTAACAATCTTGACCATAAATGCAGAAATCGATCGCAGCGTCGGTGTTACCACTATTTTTGTCAACACCAGTGACTCAACTCTAAAGAAGCTGGAATACGAGTTTCCAGTAACCCAAACCAGTCAGCTCGAAGCAGCGATCGCCCAAGAATTAGCAATGCCGGTTGAAAAGGTCCGCAAATTGATCAGCTACCGGATTAAGAACTAAGCGGTTGATCGAAAAATTGCTCCACCATTGGCGAGTGGGAAATAGATCAAGTGGCGCTGATCATAAGCATGGATTTAGTGCCTGTGATGAGAAGGACTAGAAATTGTGTCTTCTCTAAGATTGATCGGCTCAATTCGAGTTTGAATCCAGGCAAAGAGAACAGCAACTCCCAACAAAATAATCTTTGTGCCTGCTACCAGTTGCAACATGATACTGTAACGAATAGCCCCCCCTTAAGCTAAATCAAAGTGTTCCTTGTCAACGTTCGTGAGGGGAACCTTTAGTTCAAATAACGCCCGCTCAACGGCATCCATCATCACCGGAGCCGCATAGACAAACTAATGCCGACTGCCCAGATGAAGAGGAATGTATTTTTCCAATAATGCTTGGTCATAAATGACTATACTTTGACTAGCTATCAACCAATGCCCGAAGGAAAATCCCACGAGCACCGTTTAAATCCCGATTCAATTTGAAGCCGAAAAGTGATCGGAAGGTGACAGGTTCAAAAACTGAGTCAGCGAGTAATGCGAAGAATCTTGTCCTGTTCTGGTGGGCAACTGCCGCGACCATCACAATTACTGGTGGTCACATACAATTCCCCATCGGGGCCCATAATCGCTTCTCTGAGCCGTCCCTGCTGCCCCTGCAAATACACTTCATGCTGCTGCACCTGACCCGATCGAGGATCAATGACAATTCGCTGCAATTGCTCTGCCCGCAATCCTGCAACGATGAGGTTGCCTTTCCATTCAGGAATCGCATTGCCTGTGTAGATGGCGGCTCCTCCGGGGGGTAATGCCTGCTGCCACACGATCGCAGGGGTTACTAATCCTTGCTGTGATTCACAGCGGTAGATAGTGGGCCAGCCCAAATTATCACCTGCCTGGGCAACACTTACTTTATCGTGTCCCGATCGCCCTAACTCGCCACTGGGGCCATGATCGCTGACCAATAGAGTCGATACATTCACCCAATCAAACCCCTGAGTATTGCGAATTCCCAGGATATAAACTGGATTTCCTGGGAAGGGATTATCAGCGGGTACCTGGCCATCAGGGGTGACGCGCAAAATCTTGCCTGCAAGACTTTTGACATTCTGAGAAAGGTTTGGATCTCTGGCGTCTCCGGTGCCAATATAAAGCATCCCATCGGGACCAAATCGAATCCGTCCGCCGTTGTGAAATTGAGCAACGGGAATATTGCCAACAATGGTGCGATCGCGGGTTGCACTCACCCCATCTTGGGACAACTGCCAGCGTTCCACACGATTCACTGGAGTGCCATTTTGGTTGGTCGTGAAATACACATAAAAGAATCGGTTATTGGCAAAATCGGGATGAGTGGCAATGCCCAGTAATCCACCTTCACCGCGATCGCTGACATTGATGGTGGCGATCGCTTGGGGGCGCAGCTTGCCATTTTGCACTAGCCGCACCCGTCCCGATCGTTCAGAAACAAGCAGATCGCGGTTTGGTAAGAAGGCAATCCCCCAGGGAACATCCAGCCCTGTCACCACTTCCTCCACCCGTACACTCACCTGCCCCTGCGGACCAAACCCGTCTTCCACCAATTTGCAACTGGCTGGCTGGGCCGTTTGATTAGTTTGTGCCTGTTGCGCTTCACTACTAATTTGGACAGAAGCCGGTGTTTCGCGCACCTGGGCCTGGGGAGAAGTGCAGCCAACTAGACCCATGATGCTCAACATTAACCCACTTTTAAGAATGTTTGTTCGTTTCATGCCTTTTTACCTACTAATTACTTTTGAGCTACGCTTCAATTGCCATCAATTTTTGTGAATCAAAGAAAACAGCTAACACCGCTGATCCACCTGTTCAAATCACTTTTTCTTGTAGACACGATCGATCGTCGTTTAATCACTTTTGAGCCACAAATTTGCCGACAATACCAAGCCCTGATCTAGCAATCCAGTGCTTCTAACCATTCAACAACATGATTGCTATTGTGCAAGATCGTGTAGAGTTGCTCATCTTGCAAAAGGCTGAGTCCCGTTTCTGGATTATCTGTACGGTTGTCTGATTGGCGATCGAAGCGCTCATGTATTGATTTCAGTAGTGACGCGGATGTGGTAGATGCTACCTCAACTGCAAGCAATGGTTCGTTCTGGTTTGATTATCCTGCAAACAATCGAAGCATGGGAGCCTGCTCTCAGTAATTAATTGGAAAAATGTGGGAATTGTCACCTTTGAGTCACATTTGCTGTGGACGCTAAGAGTAGACCTTGATTGTCTACCCTATCCTAAATAGGTTTTTGAGGATGAACAGTTCACGTTTCCAGCAACTCTTTTTAATTTCTGGTATCGCAGGAATTTTAATTATTCTGAGTGGGCGTCGGATTTTTGGGCAAAACGGAAATTGGTTTAAGCCTAGGTGTCGTTACAAATTTTACTCGTTGAGAAGCTAAAACTGTGGATAGATTAGAGAACACTGCACTGGTGGAACGTAACGAACCCCTAACAGGGACTCCAAAACCCTCTATTACTCTAATTGAAGCGATCGCCTTGATTGTCGGGCTAGTAATCGGCGCAGGCATTTTTGAAACCCCTGCTCTGGTCGCTGCTAATACCGGAACGGTTGGTGGTGTCATAGGAGTCTGGCTGATAGGCGGTGTTGTGTCATTGCTGGGGGCACTTTGCTACGCCGAATTGGCAACGACATATCCCCATGTCGGCGGCAACTACTACTACCTGAAACGGGCATTTGGGCAACCGATCGCAGTTTTATTTGCCTGGGCACGCATGACTGTGATTCAGACTGGATCGATCGCGCTGCTGGCATTTGTGTTTGGCGACTATGCCTCTCAGCTACTTCCACTAGGTGGCTACTCGCCTGCAATTTACGCAGCACTCGCCATCGCCTTGCTCACAATGCTGAATATCATTGGACTGCGCCAGAGTAAAAGCCTCCAGAACGGGCTAGCGGTGATACTCATTTTAGGCTTACTGCTGGTTATCGTGGTTGGTCTGGCATCCTCCCCTCCTGCCGTCCCCTCCCTTTCCTCGAATGCCTCTCGTACCTCTTCCTGGGGCTTAGCGCTGGTCTTCGTGTTGCTGTCCTATGGGGGTTGGAATGAAGCCGCTTACATTTCTGCCGAAATTCACAACCCGCAACGCAATATTGTGCGATCGTTCATCTGGAGTATTGGCATCATTACAGGACTTTATCTGCTGATTAATCTGGCATATCTGCGGGGATTGGGTATCGCAGGCATGGCTGACTCTCAAGCCGTTGCATCAGATTTACTGCGGCGAGTGCTGGGTGCACCAGGAGCCGCGTTTGTGAGTTTACTGGTTGTGACCGCCACGCTGGGGTCGATCAACGCCAGCATCTTTACGGGGGCACGCAGCAGCTTTGCTCTGGGGCAGGATAGGTCTGCGTTTCGCTGGTTGGGACGCTGGCATCCGCATCCGAGTTCACCGACAACCGCTTATTTATTGCAAGGTGCGATCGCCCTGACGCTGATTGGGCTGGGAACCTTCACCCGCAAAGGATTTGAAACAATGGTGGACTACACTGCGCCCATCTTCTGGTTTTTCTTTTTGATCAGCACCCTGTCCTTGATTGTTTTACGCATTCGAGAACCCGATCGACTTCGCCCGTTTAGCGTACCGCTTTACCCGATCATTCCTATAGTGTTCTGCGCCATTTGTGGCTATTTGCTCTATTCCAGTCTGGTCTATACAGGCATCGGCGCGATCGTAGGGGTCATCGTTGTTCTACTGGGTATTCCCTTTGCCCGTCATACTACATAGCAACTTTTTTTGGAGATTTACCATCATGCAACTCAAAACTATTAGGCAATCATTCTTTGTTGGCATTAGCATTCTCAGTTTTGCTGCGATCGGCTGTACCGAACAACGTAACTTTGAGACAGTGGCTCCAACTCCGGCTGCCACATCCCCAACTAATTCTGTTTCCGATCTGGCTCAAGCGACTCCTAGCCCCACAACAGAAGCTCCCACCCGTCAACCCGATGTCGTTTACGTTCCAACCCCTGTACCTGTTGTGGATGAAATGCTGCGGCTGGCCAACGTGCAATCCAATGACGTGGTTTATGACCTGGGTAGTGGCGACGGTAGGATTGTGATTGCAGCCGCTCAAAAGGTTGGCGCGCGGGGCATTGGTATTGACATCAACCCAGAACGCATTCGAGAAGCTAACGAGAATGCCAAAAAGGCTGGCGTGACCGATCGTGTCGAGTTTCGTCAGCAAGATTTATTCCAAACGGACTTCAGTGAGGCAACAGTTGTCACGCTTTACTTACTGCCAGAACTCAACGTAAAACTGCGTCCCAAATTACTCAGTGAATTAAAACCAGGTACGCGCATTGTGTCCCATGAATTCGATATGGGCGAGTGGAAACCTGAGCAGGTAGTAAAAGTGGACGGCAGAACAGTCTACTACTGGGTTGTACCTGAAACTCCTCCTGCTAATTTGAAATAGTGAGACTACGGCAGCTTGATGAGTCATACAGCGTATTCCAGCTTTATGAAGTACACCTCAGAAACCGGGTTTCTTTAGAGTTCTCGCATCATTACTGATTCTGTTGCTCGAAACCCGGTTGAGCGCGATCTACATCTACATGGAATATGCTGTATTTTTTCTTGTGGGATGGGCCTGAGAACCCATCCTAATTATTTTTGCAAGAGGTCTAATAAACTCTTGCTCCTTTCACATAAAAGGCGACTTAATCAAAGAGAAATAATTGAGTCAATCGATTTTAGATTTTAGATTTTAGATTTTAGATTTTAGATTTGAAGCATTGACCCCACGGATAAATCCGGGGGGCAAGTTTCATCGGATACAGGTTTTTTATTTCTGAACGGATGAATCCGGGGGCTTGTATCCTGGATGCTTTCGGTCAGCACACTAACTCACGTTAAATCACAGCAATGCAGTCAATTTCAACTAACACATCCTTCGGCAAACGCGAAACCTCCACACAAGCGCGCGCCGGTGCAGTTTCCGCATCAAAATATTTCGCATAAACCGCATTCACGGCGGCAAAATCATTCATATCTTTGAGGAAAACCGTAGTTTTTACCACATCCAACCAAGTAGCGCCGGCTTCTGTGAGAATGGCTTCGAGATTTGCCATGACTTGTTCGGTTTGTTTTGCCACGTCGTCGGTGTAGACGATATCGTTTAGTCTAATGTCGATCGCAATTTGACCAGCTACAAACAGCATAGTGCCCGTAGCGGCGATCGCTTGATTGTATGGGCCCACGGGTGCCGGTGCTTTGTCAGTACGAATAATTTTGCGCGTCATAGATATCACTTTTTGGGATAGTTTTTCCGAGGTTTCCGGCTGGTAGAGTTCTGCCTCAGAGGTTTCAGGCTGGTAGATTTCTCCATCGGGCATTATAGCATCAGTGAAGTCAGCATTTTTAATATTCCAGCCATAGGTTATTGCTCCTGTCAAGTCAGATCTTCTCAAATTTGCTTCATTTAGATTGGCCCTGCTCAAATTTGCCCACCTGAAATTTACTTTCTCTAGGTTGGCGCCTTGAAGACAGGCTTTTTTTAGCTTTGCACTTTGAAGACAGGCTTCTTTAATATCTACTTCAGCCAAATTTATGCCTGACAAATCAACTTTATACAGATTAGCTCTCTCGAGTTTAGAGCCTTGAAACTTTGCATTGTGGAGTGTTGCATCTGTCAGATTTGCCAGAGTCAAGTCTGCTTCAACCAAGTATGCTTCATCCATGTTAGCCTTGCTCAGATTGGCTCTATTTAGGCTTGCCCGATGTAAAGAAGCTACACTCATATCTGTGCTACTCAGATTTGCCCCACTCAAGTTTGCATTGTCTAGTCTGGTATAAATCAATTTAGCGCTAGTTAAGTTTGCTCCTGTTAAATTTGCCTTCTCTAGGTTGGCATTACTCACTATCGCATTACTAAAATTCGATCGACTCAAATCAGAACCTCTTAAATCAGCCCAGTTGAGATTCGCTGAGCCAGCAATGGCGCCACTTAAATTAGCACCTATCAGCGATGCTTTAGTGAGGTTTGTACTTTGAAGGTATGCACCTGTGAGAATTACCTCACTCAAATCTGCACCTGAAAGATTTGCATTGTCTAAGTTGATGCCACTCAAATCTGCACCTTTAAGGTTTTCTTCACTTAACTGTGCATTCTTAAATGCACGTTCGCCTTTAGCGTATCTTTCTAAAAGTTCTTCAGCTTTCATAAATAACCGATCGCCCTTCCGCTACACCCCACTTTCCCAGCCTACCACCAAAACCGAAAGCGCGATCTAAATCCGCATCAATCCATTTTCATCTGCGGTCAATCAACTCCCTTTTTCAACCGCAGATAAACACAGATAAACCCAGATAAATTATATCAAATTCGTCCTTCCTCGGAATCATCGCTCTCTCTGTTCTCTTTCTCTGCGTTCTCTGTGTCCTCTGCGGTTTAATCATTCCATTTTCATCTGCGGTTAAGAAATTACCATTTTTCAACCGCAGATAAAAGCAGATTTACAGATTACACACCAACCGGAGCACCAACAACCTCACCTTTCAACATCCGAGAAGCAGCATCAAGCAATTGCTCCTCCAAATAAGGCTTAGTGAAATAACCTTTCGCGCCCAAACTGTAAGCCATTTGGCGGTGTCTGTCAGCACCGCGAGAAGTTAGCATCGCGATCGGCAATTCACACAAAACAGCATCTTTCTGCATCCGAGAAAGTAGTTCCAAACCGTCCATTCTCGGCATCTCAATATCGCAGAAAACGATATCGCAAGGCAGACCAGATTTCATCTTTTCCCAAGCTTCCTTACCGTCGCGAGCTTCTTCCACACGATAGCCAGACTTCTCGAAAGTAATCGACAATAGCGATCGCACCGTAATCGAGTCATCGACAATCAGCACAGTCGGCTCAGTCTTCTCGATTTCCGCCTCCTTCGTGGCCCTCTCTGCCTCATCCCAAAGCGTACCGCCAGCGTCTTTCCGCAGCCTTCCGGTAGCCAAATCGATCAGCTCCAGAACGTCCGCAATCGCCACAATCCGACCGTCCCCGAGCACGGTGGCCCCAGCAATCCCGATCGGCTTCGGCACCGGCCCCTCCAACGGCTTGATCACAATTTCCTGTTCCGTCGAAACCTGATCCACCTGCACCGCCAAGAAATTGCCAGCAGACCGCAGCACGATCACCGAAATCATGTCATCGTCAGTATTAAACCCGTAAACACTGCCCCGTCCCAAATGGCGGTTGTAAGCCAGCAAATCCCGCAGCGGCCGGAACGGCAAGCTTTGACCCCGCCACTCAATGCAAGGCAAACCGTCCGCCCCCGTCGTCACCTGATCGCGAGGCACATCGATCATATCCTCGACCCCATCCATCGGGAAAGCAATGCGAGCTCGATCGCTAATGCAAGTCAGAGCCTTAGAAATGCTCAACACCAGAGGTAAACGGATGGTAAAGACAGTCCCCTTGCCGATGGTTGAATCGATCGACACAGTTCCCCGAATCTCCTGCAAGGAAGTCTGCACCACATTCATACCGACCCCCCGGCCTGCATACTCCGTCGCCTGTTCCTGAGTGCTGAAACCCGGCATAAACAGCAAATCGTAAACTTCCGAGCGAGACATCCTTTGAGCCTGAGCCGCCGTCAGCATACCCTGCTTAATCGCCTTCGCCTTCACCCTTTGCGGATCAATTCCCGCCCCGTCGTCAGAAACCGAAACCACCGTTTGATTCCCTTGGTGGAAAGCGCGAATCGTAATCCTGCCCACTGCAGGCTTCCCAGCCGCCAGACGCACCTCCGGCGCTTCGATCCCGTGAGTAATGGCATTGTTCACCAAATGAGTCATCGGGTCATACAGTTGATCCACAATCATCTTGTCGATCAAAATCTCCTTACCCTCAACCTGCAACTGAGCCTGCTTCCCGCACTTAATCGCAATTTCGCGCACCGCCCGGAACAGCCTGTCCGTCGTCTCCGCAAACGGCTTCATCCGGGCGCGAGTCAAACCTTCTTGCAGTTGAGTCGTAACTTGTCGCAGTTGGCGAGTTACCTGATCCGCCTCATCCACCAAAAACTCAATGTCCGCCGCCGACTCCCGCACCCGCACGATCAGCTCAATAATCTCCTGAGCCAAACTGTGGAAAGGAGTAAACCTGTCCATTTCCTCCGGTCTCCAGGCACTTTCGCGCGTGTGGGCCGAATCCTCAGAGCGCCAGGCCGATCGGTGTCCCTGACGGTTTGCCAGCAAAGCAATCTCCAAAAGACTCCGCTCGTAGAAATCCTGAGTCCGCTGGCTCACATCGCTCAGCAGCGCTACCTGGTGCAGCAAATTGTCCAAAAACTGCCGCATCCGTTCTTGGTCTTGCTCCAAACTGTTGCGGTTTACCACCAGTTCCCCCATCAAATTGCTGAGGTTATCCAGTTGCTTGATCGGCACCCGCATCGTCTGGTCGCCGAACCCGCCCGCGCGCATATTGCGCCTGGGTCTGTTGATCGCCGACGGCCCCATATTGCCTTCCCCTTGGCGACCACTATCCTTGGGATCTTCGAGCAGTTTTTCCAAATCGCCAAATTCGTCGTCGCTCTCCTCGGCTGCAGAGCGCGGAGCTTTACTGCCAGTTGTCGCCGGTAGCCCGTGAATTTCCGGCATAGTTGCGCTCTCGCTGAGGAGCTCTTCGAGATCCGAGAAAACTTCTGTATTTACCGGACTCTGATTTGTGCTCCCAGAAGCTGCTATGACAGCTCCAGCACCGCCTGCAATTAACAGTGCTTCTAAATCGTCAAAATTGCCTTCGGCATCATCCTCATCGCCTGATTCGCCCTCGGCAAAAAAGTCTGCCAGCGATCCCTCTTCCAACTCCGAGGAATCGGCCTCGGCCGACTCGTCCTCAGCGTCCCAAAAGCCCGTCGTCAGTTCCGAAGTCACCAAAACCTCAGCATCGATCGAATCCAACAAATCATCAAAACCCTCCAACTCTGCGTTGTTGAGAGTAGCCCCGGTTTCCATCGCCGAGAGCAAGTCAGCATCGCCCTCAAACATACCATCGAGAGATTCTGCAGGCAGCGGCTCTAAATCCACACTCGAAAAATCAGTTTCCAAAGCATCAAACAAATCATCTTCGCCTTCATACTCCCCGGCGACATCTGTTTCGGCTCGATCGAACAAATCAGCACTCGCCCCGCCTGCCCAACCCTCGGCAGGTTGGGCAGACAACTCCTTCACATCCACAGCAGCGCCGTCATCTGGCGCCGCTCCAGCATCGCCTGGGTGCACCATGCCTTCGGCAAACATATCCTCCAAGAAATCGAAAGCTGCGCCCTCATCAGATTCGACATTTGAAATTTCCGACTCAGGACGATCGTCCGACAAAGCCCCAAGTTCAACCTCTGCCGAATTTGTCAAGTCTTGGTCGGAAACAGCGGCACCATTGTTCTCGAACAAACTCCCCAAGTCGCCCTCCTCAACTCCCACATCCGCACTCAGCAATTCTGAATCCCCATCATTGGGCCAACTCCCACGGGCTTGCCCCGAAGCTTCTCCGTCATACTCAGTACCAGTAGGTACAGAACCGAACAGCTCAGTCAAATCTGCCGCTTCTCGGGAAGTAGCCGCTCCTTGCCGATCCCGCACAGTCTGTTCATCCTCAGAAATCGCGTCCGAGGTCATATCCCCAAACAGCGCATCTAAATCTGTATCCTCCACTTCCAGGTTGAGCGATTGCACAGACTCGTCTTCCATGCCGAAAGCATCTTCTAGCCAGTTTTCATCCGCAGAGATATCTAAATCAGAATTTGATGTCATGTTAAGAACGTTGCCCATTTCCTCATTTTGTGGGATGTTTGCAGCTTGATCTCGATCGCCCCCGTTCTCCCCACCTTCGTCTTCTGAAGAAAGGAAATTAGAAGTAATCCCCAACAGCTCGCTCAAATCCGAATCCTCGCCAAGCTCAGAGAGCAACTCGAAATCATCCATTTCAGGCAGAGCAAGCGCTTCAGCATCCGCTGAATCATTGCCAACCCCTGCTGCAGGCTCCTTCGATCCTGCGTCGAAACCCTCCGATTTCAGGGAATACTCCGAAGAGACTGCCGGCCCACCCGTTGCCTCAGATAAGCCTAAATCGCCGAACAAGTTATCGAAATCAGCATTGTCCGTAACACCAGCAGAAGTTTGGGCAGCCACTTCGTCCAAAAGCGTACCGAGAGCATCTTCGTCCGCTTGTCCCCTGCCTGGGGCAACCTTGTCCTCTCGCCGCTCCAAAGCCCCCTTACCCTTACCCGTTTTAAGTTGTTTGCGAGTTAACCGCTGACTCGAACCCGCATTTTTCTGACCGGCAGCTACTGCCGAGCCCTCTGCCTCCTCTCCAAACAGCAAATCCTCTCCAAACAAACTCGTCAGGTCGTCAATCGGAGGTGTCGTGTTCGTTTCGGAACTTTCCGCATCGTATTCGTCAAACAACAAATCAGTAAAATCGCCGGAATTGTCGTCGTCTAAACCCAGCATTCCCGCCGCCGATATCCCAGAAGACTGTGCGTAGTCGAGGTCTTCTTCTTCTTCTTCCCAAGCGCCGTCGAGTTCCGGGGACTCGCCGTCAAACAAGTCAGCTAAGGTGTTTAGTTCTGCAGCGCCCACTTCCGGGCCGGTGCGGGTCGAGCCTCTAAAAGCACCCGTCTCCATATCCGATTCTGCGAAGGCGGAATCTTCGTCGAACTGGGACGATCTAATGCCACTGTCATCGTTGCTGTCGCCGCTGTCGAGTTGGTCGAACAGCTCGTCTATACTCAGCCCAGAAATAGTCGGCAGCAACTTGTTCAATCCATCCGGGGCATCGCCCGAACCCACCAGATCCCAGGCCTCATCCTCAACAGAAACCACATTTTTCCCGGATTTACTCGGTTGAGCAAAGGCCAGCAAATCTTCAAAATCTGTTTCTGGAACCAGAACAGCCGGCTGCAGCGCCAGAAGTTTTGCGCTTGGTGCGATCGACGATTCTAGACCAGAAATTACCAGTTCTTGCGCTTGTTTGATGTCTCTTATGATTATTGCGGCTAAGGTACGGTAGCTATTTTCTGGGTTGGCGATCGCCTTGGATACAGCTTGGATCAATTCTATCCAGCAGGGCAGTTCAAATTCTTCCCCTGCCCTGAGCAAGTTCCGACAAATATTCTTGAGTTGTCGCCTGCTTTCTGGGCCTTCGGGCTGTTTGAACTCTTGCAGGAGTTCCCGCATCCTCGCCGGCACGTCTGAGTCAAATACTAGCAGCAGCGCGCTGTCTTCTGTTTCTCTGACATCAGGTGCGTAAACTGACCGCGAATCTGGAAAACTCTTTGATGAGGCAAAGGCCCCGACTCCCACCCCCGCCATAACTTGTTCGGGTACTGGCATCGCGTAGCTCTCGTCTGCATGGTGTTCTCCGTGTCCAACGAGTCCCCCCAAGTGTCCGTTGAGTTCTTCAAATACTGGTTCTAATTCTCGAACCATCTGTTCTCCCAATTCCTCTGTCAGTCCAAAAGGCCCCGACAGTTGCTCTAACAGCCCTTGCAATGTGTCAAAAATTCGCAGAAACAGGGACTCTAGCTGTTGGTCTACTTTAACGCTGCACTCTTTTAAAACTTTAAAACTATCTTCTAGTCGGTGAGCTGTTTGCTGAATGCTCGTCAGCCCCAGCATTGCTGCTCCTCCTTTGACAGAGTGAGCGGCCCTAAATACTTCGTTGACCAGTTCTGGGTCTTCGATCGTGGTTTGCAGATTCAGCAAGCCTTGTTCGATCGTATTGAGGTGGTCTTTTGCCTCCTCAATAAAGTAGCCCATTATCCTCTGTTGTTGCTCCGGCAGCATAGTTTTATTCCTGATTTTAAGCGTTATTGTATTGGGTCTATGTTAGTAGTTCTAGAGAATGTCTCTGTAGATCTCGCCCCTTGCCAAGAGAATAATCTGACTGTGAGATATGGCAAATGTCCTGGCTATTTTTCTTTTCGATATGCCCTCACCTAAAAGATAGCGAATCTCCCGCACCTGTTCGGGTTTTAGTTTGCGGTTAGGGCAGATATTGCCAGGAACGAAAGGAAAGCGGTTTTTTTCTATAGAATCGCGGGAGTTATCGGCGGGAGTTCCTTCCCACAAATGGTCAGGATTGACACAACCGCGATCGTCGCAACTGTGACAAGCAAAATAACCTGATTTTACAGGTCGTCCCAGTTTGTGTTCCAGTACCAGTCTGTGAGCGTAGAAACTTTTTGTTTTGCCATTAATTTTAGTACCCTTAATGGCGTAACCATCACTTCTTTTAGCCAAGGTACAAATCATGCAGCCGTTCGGCTGTATTTCAGCGCGAATACCGGGAATTATTTCTCTGCCTACCAGTTGTTTTTGAGGTGTCGGGGCCGATGTACTTCCTACATCCTTAATACGTCCTTTTTTAAACCTGTCTTGAGAATTTTCCAGTCGAGAACCTTCCCATAAATGGTTAGGATTGATGCAGTTGCGGACATCGCAACTGTGGCAAGCAAAGTATTCCGGTCTAATCGGACGACCTAATATATTTTCTAATACTAAACGGTGGACTGTAAACGTTTTCCATTCACCGTTAATGCGAAGTCTTTTGTTCGCATAGCCGCTGCTAGATTTTGTTAGGGTAGAGATAATACAGCCCGTCGGCTGAATCTCACCAAATATGCCAGGAATTACCTCTACTATGTTATCGTTCATCTGTACAACTCCTAGTTTATTTAGGTGCTGGATTGGCATCCCCGCAGCGGTTTCAAGACTGCGAGGTTGCTTTTTATCTATCATTGTTGCCACACTAATGTGCTTGTAAGTCAGCAAGTAAAAAAAGCATTAAACAATCAATTATTGTCTTTCTGCTGTTTCTACTCGGAACCTTTCCACCGATGTCAAAAGGTCGCGAGCAACACCTACCAAATTTTGCAAAGCACCGGAAACTCGCTGCGCTTCTTGGGATGTTTCCTGAGCAGTTAGCTCGACTGCTTGCATCACACTGGCGACCGAGCGAGCTGTTTCATTCTGCTCCACAGTGTCCGCAGTAATCGATCGCACCAGCACGTCAATTCGATTAGTAACTTGAATGATATCTTCAAGCGATCGCTTCGCCTGTTCTGCCAATCTTGTCCCCTCAATCACCTGCTGCGTACCTTCTTCCATCGCCGTCATTACCGCGCCGGTTTCGCTTTGAATTTGCATCACGATCTGTTCGATTTCTTTCAAAGACTTAGCCGATCGATCTGCCAACTGTCGCACCTCGTCTGCCACGATCGCAAAACCCCGGCCCGCTTCCCCAGCTCTCGCCGCCTCAATACTGGCGTTGAGGGCCAACAAATTCGTCCGGGAGGCGATCGTCGCAATTAAAGCCACAATCTTAGAAATTTCTTGAGAAGCTTCCGCCAACCTCTTGACTTTTCTCGTGGTTTCTGCTACGGTTTCTCGAATTTCCAAAATCCCGGCCACCGTCCGCTCCACAGCCTCGCCTCCTTTCAGAGCCGTTGCCGCCGCACCCCGGGCCACTTCTTCTGCCTCTCTAGCGCTCTCTGCGACCCGCTGAATCGCGTCGGTGAGGACTTGCACCGAATTCAGCGTTGCCGCCAGTTCCTCAGCTTGTCGCAGCGCGTCTGAAGACAAATCGCCCGCAAACTTGGCACTATCTGTAGCGCCTTTGCTAACCTCCCGAGCCGCCTGCTTCACCTGATGGACGATTTCGCGCAGATTTTGAATTGTCAAGTTAAACGAGTCAGCAACAGCACCCAAAACGTCTGCAGTCACTTCCGCAGTCACCGTCAAGTCACCCCGGGCCGCTCCTTCCACGTCGTCTAGCAAGCGAATCACTTGGCGCTGCAAGTCTTCTTTTGCCTGTTCCTGCTCGTCAGACTTGCGCCTGGTATCGCTAATCGTGGTTTGGATGACCTTCGCCATGTGGTTGAATTTAGCAGCCATTTTGCCAAATTCATCTTCCGAGTAAACCGTAGCTCGAGCATCCAAAGTTCCTTGAGATACGGCATCGAACTGAGCTTGCAAATTATCCGACGACTTGCGTACCTGCTTGGCGATCAACTGGCCGATGCCCCAAGAAGTTAAAAAGCTCGTAAAGCCTGCTGCTGCGGTCATTACCCAGCCTGTTTGGCGCAGGTAAACGATCGCCTCCGGTTTGTCTTGCCGCAGAGCTTGATAGGAGGCAATGTTGGTGACGAAAGCCACAGCTACCAGAGAAACCAGTCCCGCCCCGATTGCCGTGTACAACTGTTTTGTAAACAAAGGGGCATTTTCCAAGAAAGCCAGTCCCCCCTGTTCTACTGTTACCGAAGTATCGAGCGCTTCTGTTTCGCTGGGAGAAAAAGTCGGCACCGACGCATCAGCCGGGCCGTTTATGCTAAATATCTCGTCATCCCGAATTGCTGAGCCATCGCTGTTGTCAAAGTCCAGGCTGCTGCCCGTCGTTCCCATCATGCCGCTGGTCGAGTTGCCGAAATTGGTGTTACCTCTAGTCAGGATCGAACTGGTGGCATCTTCTGAGATATCAAAGTCCGGCAAATTGCCCAAATCGTCAAACTCGTCAAATTCGTCTAAAAAGTCGCTGTGTTCTTGAGCGTTCCCAGTTTTTGACGACCAGGCGCTGCTGTTCTTGTCGGACGCTCCGAAAGCTGTCGCTTGTTCGTTTTCGTCGAAAGAGAAAGAATCGCTAAAAGCATCATCATCAAAAGCATCTAACTCGAAGTTGTCTCTAGAGCCAAATGCCGGGGGTTCCGAGTCGCTGTAACCGTTGCTGTTGGCGGAAGATCGATCGACTGAATTAAATTGTCCCCGGCTCGACCTTTGACTTTGAGAGTTAGGGACTGCACCTCCCATCAACAGCGTTTCGTCTTCCGCCAGCGAATAGTTTGACGAGTAGTCCGACCCGTTATTCGGCTGTTTGTTTTGAGTTCGAGAAGACCCGAAACCCGACGAGGGCATCGCCTCAGCAAAGGGGTCTTCCTCTTCTGCCAGAGGTGCGTTATGACCGTAATTTTGGCCACTCTGGGGCGGGGATTGGTAGTCGTAGTCGGAGTTATCGTCAAATTCGTCTGGCAAATCGAGCGCAGCAAAAGGTTCGCCAAAATTGTCCGAGGGCCCGATGGGGGAGTCTAGTTGGTTCGAGTCGAAGGAATTCCCGGTTTCTGAAGAGGTAAAACTTTGACCGTTGAGCATCTGAGTCGGAGCTTCTGAAAACGAATCTCCTGAGTAAGGTGCGCTTGAACCAGACAGTTTGCTGCTAGACAAGTCAGCAGCATCAAACCCTCCATCATCTAAGGCAAAAGGGTCTCCAAAGTCCGAGTCTGCAAACTCGTCTATGTCTAGCGAGTCGGAGTTGTCAGCATAAGCTGCCATTCCGCCGCTGTCGCCACCAAAGGGGTTAGAATGTGAGGCTAAATCTGGGACTGAGCCTGCGCCATCGTCGTCTTCTGCTTCCCACCCCAAGCCACTCATGCCCAAGTCGGCTAAGTCCTCGTTTTCCATGTCGTCTGGAGATTGACTTCTATAGGAAAGGGATGAGGAATTTCCTTGGAAAAGTCCCAAATCCGGGTCTTCTAACCCTTCATCGAGAGATAAGTCTGGATAGAATTCTAATTCAGTTTCAGCAGACAAAGCCTCGAAATTTTCCGTTTGTAGTTCTCCAGATAAAAATTGGTCAGTGTAGGTAATTCCGTTGTGAGCGTGTTCCACCAAACTCGGGTCGTCACTCAGGCCTAGCACAACCGTGTACTGTTCCCGCGCCACCTCATACTGTTGCAGTCCGTAGCAGTAAATGTGTCCGCACAGCAGGCGAGCGCTGGGGTCTTCGGGAAAATCTTCTACTAATTGATAAACTAGGGCTGCGGCTTCTGAATAATTGCCATCCATGTAGGCCGCTTCTGCCCGTTGGTAGTCCTGCTGAAAGTTGGTACTTGTTGCCATTTGCCGCCCTCTTTGGATTTTAGATTTTAGATTTGAGATTTTTGATTTTTATCTTGAATTGAATGTTTAGATGCGCGCCTCAAGTCGTGTGACTGTTGATGGTTAGACCTCAATCGAAAATCGCAAATCGCAAATCTAAAATCGATTTCACGCTGCCCACCGCGCCGAGCGCAGAATTTTCACTTGATCTAGCAGTCGGAGCACTTTCTGAGCTGGTGCACCTAACATCCATTCTCCCCTCAGAAATGGAATCATGCCGTCTGGTGCATTGTTCTGAGAGTGCAGTTGCTCTACGTCGAGCCAGTCCATCCCCACAATTCGATCGACTGCCAGCCCCAAAATCGTGTCTTGGTCTTCCACAGCCACGATCGGGATTTCGGGTCTATCTGTGTTCAGAGGTGTTTGGTCTCCCAGAAATTGGCCTAGGTCTGCCACCCAAATCACTCGTCCTCTCATATTTAGCGTACCTAAAAGCAAAGAGGAAACGTTGGGGATCGGTGTCATGCGGTCTGGGGACGGGGATAGTACCTCTCTAATCCCTGTCGCTGGCAGTGCGAACTCGTTCCCCGAAGGAACGTAGAACCGCAGGTGCAGCTCACCTTCGGGAGTTTCTAGTTCTTGGAATTCCGGAGCCGGATCTACCCCTAGTCCTGGTAATATAAAGTCTGGGCTACCGCTAATCATAATTCTGACACCTGCATTTCTAGCAAATTGTTGAGGTTTCCCGCCAAGAAGAACCCGATCGAAACTTCGATGCTCGAAACTTGACACAGCCAAGCTTGGCACAGCCAAGGGGTGAATGGCGCGACTGCCGGAGGTGCTTGGCAATAAATTTGCTCCGTCCATAATTGACTGCAATCAATAATTCGCGCGACCTTTGCTGACAAATTAGCTTAAATCGACTACGAACAATTAATTGGGAACCCCTAAAACTTCACTTTGTACTCCCACCGCCGTCTCAAGTGGTAAAACTATGGGTAATTTTTGCGATAAATGCTAAACCGATACTCGGGTCAGCGAGGAGTTGTTGACATGGCTAGTGTCGCGACAATTGATGAACGGAGTCACTTAAGACAGAGAATGCACTCTCTGACTTTGTACAGAAATACCTAGGAATAAGTAGCTCTGTGCATCAGTTTTTCGGAGTGGCTGCAAGTGGAGAACAAGTATATTATATTTGCACTTTGAGCGTGTTAGACCCACTTGGGTCTAGAAATTGAACAGAGTTTTACCGACGCCCTCATGCCAGCGCGCGGATTTATACATTCTAGTTTATGGTGCGATCGCCAATAGTGTCCGCCAGCTTTCTCTTTGTGACGACCGAGACTTGATCTAACCGCAGGTACAAAAAAGCTTCCATCATGGCATGGGTGCGAAATTTATTTTTCTTCTAATTGGTCTTCTAGCGAGCGGTCTAATAATCTTTCCGAGAGATTGAGCCGAGGGTAGCCCGGACCTACATATTTTTCTACCAGCATCAATAACTCACTTTCACCAAAAGGTTTGGTATAAAAGTCTGTAGCTCCGGCCATGCGGGCTTTAACGCGGTCGATAAATCCGTCGATGCCGGTCAGCATAACAATCGGCGTCTGCCGGAAAGCGC
Source organism: Microcoleus sp. AT3-D2 (assembly GCF_036705715.1). Classification (NCBI taxonomy): domain Bacteria; kingdom Bacillati; phylum Cyanobacteriota; class Cyanophyceae; order Oscillatoriales; family Microcoleaceae; genus Microcoleus; species Microcoleus sp. AT3-D2. The sequence continues at coordinate 54,573 of NZ_JAUBVE010000022.1, forward strand.
TAGAACTACGCAGCATAGCGCAAATTTCGTAGCCGTCGAGTTCCGGCATGGCGATGTCACACAGAATTAAATCGGGTTTGAGTGGAAACACCAAACTCAGGGCTTGGAGGGGATTGCCGATCGTGGTAGCTTCGTAACCGTGTTCATTTAAAATTGACTCGACTGTTTTGCGAATAGTATTGTCGTCGTCAATACAGACAACTCTGGGAACCTTGGTTTCTGGGGACGACCATTCTTTTTTGTTGTTGGTGGGGGCAACAGAGGGTTCGTAAAATACTTGCACCAATCCCTGCTGCACAAAGGGGTAAATCGCCTTAGCGACAGTGAGCACGTCTCGGTTGAGGTAGCGCGCCATTTGGCGGATCGAAGTGTGCCCGTCTGCCCAGCGTCTGAGAGTATTAAAGGTATTGACAGGCAGCGCGACTCGCAGCTCGGAGGGATCTGAAATCACCGGGCATTGGTTGGGCGACTGAATGTGAGGGTGAAACTGCTTCCACTGCTGCACCTGTTTGACAATCTTGGCCAGCAGCGAGCTAATTTCTAAGCTGGTCAGTTGAGGAGCCAAAGCTGGGCCCATTTCAAAAGTGAAGGAACCCTGGTGGAGACTGAGCAAGTCAAATAGGGTTTCGTGGATCATGCTCTGGATGATGTTGCGCCCTTGAGCTGGGGTGAGGATGTGGTTTTCTAGCAGGGCCCATAGGTAGCCGTATTCTGGGGCATTGGTAGATGCCATATAGGGAACTTGGATTTTGTCGAGGGCGGTATCTGCTTTGTAGCGGCGCAGGTAATCGCGCAAGCGAAACAAACTGCCCGCACTCTGGGTAGCGTAAATAATCTGACCGTTGAAGCAGAAGACATACCAGGATTGTCCTGCAAGGGAGCGCGGGGTAGGTTGAGTACCCGTGCTGCTGCCGGTGGAGGTGTAGGCCTCTACGAACAGTTCTCCGGTTCGCTGACCTAACTCAATCAATTGCAGGATGCTGCGGATGTCTATTTCACTCAAATTTCCCTGCATGCAGCTAAAGTATCCTCCTTAAAACCGTTGGCGTCTGAGCTCGGAAAGACTGTGTGCTGGCGAAAAGATTGACTTTAGTTTCCGTCAATAATTTACGCGCTGATGCCGATCTCACAATTGGGAATTGACGAAAGGGCGATACTTGCTGCCGCTCCTCGGCCGCGCTACCAGTCCACAAGCTGAAACCGCGAAACTCGCGGCATTCTCTAAGTGTAGAGTTTCACCTTAGTATTCCCACTGTTGCCTAAACTCGTAGAATCCACATCGCACGATTGCACGGGTTCTTCGAGTGTGCAAGGCTGGCATTCCCGACTGGTTCAAGTCTTCGATCGCCAAACTTTTGAAGTTTTTGGCTGAGTATGCCGTCAGTTTATCCAGCACATCTTGGCGTAGGTCAACTTCAAAATACCGAGGATTCTCTGGTTTTACCGCTGCTACCAGCAGGAAGTGCCGATCAAGCCCCGATGGGAACTTGAGGCTAGTCTGTTGGGTTGGATGAGTTGCGATCGAGGTTTTTTTGGGTTTGCCACAGCCCTAAAATCAGGTGCAGTCAAAATGAACTTTTGTTGGCAATTGTCAGCAAAACCCTCAGTGCCGATCGACCTTTTTGCTCGCCCGCGGCGAGCGTCATAGGCTCGCGTCATTACCCTATTCTAAGGCAGCGCGGTTCAAATCCCTAGTCCGCCGAACCCCTGCGCCGGCTTGGGGGCCGCAACGGCTTTTCTCACGATCGACCCATAACTAAAGCTTTGTAAAATCAATAGAAAGTTTTTGATCGAAACGCCAGAGGCAAGCCCTGCGCTAACGACATGGGGATTTAGACCTGGGGATCAGTCGGTAGGGACTTTTAAGTCTCGTGAAACGATTGTGTTGCTAAAACCAGAGTGGTATAATTGGCAGATAGCCATTCGCCAGAGTAAGAATAACTTTCAACCCATTGAAATATCCAAGAGGGCGAGCAACCCCGGCAACGCACTAATCCTATTAATTCGGAATAGTTAAAGGGGAAATAATTGCAGCATAGGTCACGTTCAACCTTAAAAATATGAATAACTCAGCAAGTCTGCGCTCCTGGAGAAGTAAAGTTCTTTGAGTGAGTAGAGGGATATTTGAATGTCCCGTTGTCGTCTTGAAGGTGGGCAAGAATCCCCCGGCTTTAGAGGTGAGGTGGGGAGGTTCAAGGACTGACCTTTTTCAGGTTTAGCCTATGGCAGTCCCCGCAGTGAGAGCTAGTCTTGAATCAAGCGGCATTGGTACTGCTCTCTCATTCCTCCAGACAACTGGCGGCGGCCGTACTTTCTGGAAGTTCTCCCGTGAGGGCTTGCTATGCGTGAGTGCTGAAGAAAAGTTAGAAAAAAATGCTATCCCCCGATTGGGCAAACGATACCAAAAAGTAAGACTTAAGTGGCAAAAAGTTATCATTACTTGCCTATACTTGTTTACTTTAGGTAAGTTGACTAAAGATCACACGCAGTGTTATGTTTAGCCAAGAACCTTTGGCTTAAGGGGGATAGCCTACTTATGTTGGAATTAGCCGTCTACCCAACAGCGTAGGAAGTAAACACCACTTATCTTTTAGGCCTTTAAGTAACTTAAAGTAAGTTGGGATAGGTTTTACGAAGCAGAGGACTATTAGTGTGCTGTATCTAGCGGAAGTACAAAAACAGAAAAGCGGCTTTGGTCTCGGTGGCGGTAAGGCTGAACTGAAACTGCTAGCTTGTCAGCGGGGCGAACATAACTGGAGCGCCGTACCTGGCGATGACGGGATCCCAGTTGAGGAAGCTAATAAGTTTAACGACGGCACGCTGGTGCTGGTTGAGTTGAGCGCTAGCAAGCAAGTGCAGCGGATTCAGGAGGCGGCCCGCCAGTTGGTGAGCATTCTGCAAAATTTCTCGCGATTGCAGGACAAGTTTAAGGATAAGGAAGAGGAAATTGAACAGTGGAAGGCTTCTCTGACGTTTTCGAGTCAGGAACTCAATCGCCGGGAAATGGAAATGCAAGCCCGCGAAGAGCAGTTGGCTCAAATGGAAGAGGAGTTGGAGCGGCTGGAGGCTCAGCGCTCGGAAATTGAAAATACTAGAGATGAAGCTAACCGACTGCGAGAAGAAGTTGATCGCAGTCGCGTGGAAATTGAGACGGCTTGGGAACAGTTGCGGGGCGAGCAGCAACGGGTGGCACAGCAGCAGTCTGAGGTTCCGCAGGGGGCAGTGGTTGATGAGCAGCAAACCCAGAGGATTCAGGAGTTGATGCAGAAGTTGGGAGGGGCAATTGCTTCGGCTCAAGGGGTGCGGGAACAACTGAATCAGTCTTTTGGTGCGGTGGGCGCTCAGCAGGCAATTCTGGATCAGCACTGGCAGCAGTTGGAGCAAAAACAAAGCATAGCTCAACAGCAACAAGAAGAGGTCGATCAACAAAATCAGAGCCTCCAAAACCGCTGGCAAGAGTGGTACCAATCTCAAGAAGCTTTGGCCGGGGCTCGGGCGGAGCTTAAAGGGCAGCAAAGTACGCTCAGCGCTAAGCAGGACCAGGCTCAGTCGGTGTCTTTGCAGGTGCGGGCGGTTGAGGATATTTACCAGCAAGTTTCCAGGCTCGCATCTGCTTCGGGTACTGCGAGTACGGAGCAGAAAGTAGATGTGTCAGCTTTGGAGAAGATGCCTGTTGATGAGTTACAGGGGCTGGTGCAACACCTGCAACAGGATTTGGAAAAGGTGTTCCGGTTTGTTAACGATCAAGAGGAGGAGTTGACTCTGCAGCGGGAGACAATCGAGGAGCTGCAAGAGAAAATTCAAGCTGCTAGCGAGTACGATCGCATGGCTTTGGAAAATGAAATGGCAGATGAACTCGAAAGTTATCAGATGTTAAACGAAACTCTGGTGGGACAGCGCCTCCGGTTGCAGGAACGGGAAGATGTTTTAAAGCAGCATCAGGGAGTGCTGTGGCGGCGACTGGGTACTGCTAATACTCCAAAACAAGAGCGAGGAGATATTGATTTGGGGCCGATTGTCGCACAGCTCAATACTCAGCGGCAGCAGCAAAGCCAAGAATTGCAAAGACTGGAAAACGAAATTCAGCAGGTGCGGGAAGCCATAGCCCAAATTGAGGGAAATGTCAACCGCCAAAATGGGGAAAGTGAGGCGAAACGCTACGAACTCAAGCAGTTAGAGCAGAATTTGTTCAACCAGAAAGGTGCAGTGGCGCAACTCTGGGGCAGGGTGAATGTTTATCAAGAAATGTTGCAGCCGGTGCAGGACAATTTGACTGCGCTACGCCAAAAGCTCGAAGCGGCGGCGGGGGAACTCGATCGCGTGCAGCAGACGGGAGAGGAGCAAGATCGGGTAGTTTCCGATTTGCGGCAAGTCCTTTCGAGTTTGATCACAGCTTAAAATTTAATATCTAAAATTATCGAAGGGTGTTCGACTCGACCGATCGCTCCTCCAGGAAATGGATCGGTTTGCGATCGGTTGGGCGCTACGATTAAGCTGGTTAGTTTTTCTACGCTTTCAAAACTAGGCGCCGAGGACAATATTTGTTGCAGTAGTTGTCGCATTGCCCGTCGCTGCAAGGCCAGGGGTGCTTCCCGCAAAATCGGGCGATTTAACTTGACGGGAAGTTGAAAATTCACCTGGGGACTGTCTGTAATTGGAGACATTGCTCGCTGTAGCAAGTCGCTGGCTGCAAGTTCGAGATATTCTACGTCGGCGCGGAGGAGTTCGGCTGTTTGAGCTAGGGCTTGTTGGGCTTTTGGGTTGAAATGAGTTTCCAAATAAGGCAATAATTCCGCTCGAATCCGGTTGCGACTATATTGCAAGTCTTGATTTGTGGAATCTTCCCAAATGGGTAGTTTTTGCTCTTGACAAAATTGACCTGTTTGCGATCGAGTTATTTCGAGCAAGGGACGAACTAAATAGATTTTAGATTTTAGATTTTGGATTTTCGATTGGGAATTTTCATCCTGATTTTCCAATCTAAAATCGGCCAATATTTGGGAGTTGGGATTTTCGCCGGAATTCCCTAATCTAAAATCGGCAATTGCCAATTGAAAATCAAGTAGGGGCCGGGTCCAAGTGAGGGCAGAAAGTCCGTCGGCACCGCTGCCGCGAATCAGGTTGTAGAGGAGGGTTTCGGCGCGATCGCTGGCTGTGTGGCCTGTAACAATGTAGGCGTAGTTGTGGGCGATCGCAATTTCGGTTAAAGCTTGATATCTCCACTGTCTGGCCGCTGCTTCTGTTTTGGGGATGTCCGAGGCTGTTTCCAAATAGTAGGATATTCCCCAGTTTTTAGCTAATTGTTCTACATGATTGGCCGATGCTTGCGAGTCAGAACGCCAACGATGATCGCAGTGAACAATAGCTAGGTTCCACCCCCATTTAGGCTGCAAATCTAGCAGTAATTTAATTAAACACAGAGAATCTTGTCCGCCCGATACTGCTACTAGCAATCGCTGATTTGATGGCAATATTTGTCGGTGCAGCAGCGTCCGGTGCAGTTGAGCGTGGAAATGCGTCCAATTGGAAGATTCAGCCATGAGAGCAGTTTTTCATTAAGCAAAAATAAGGAAGTTAGACAACGAGCAGTGTAACGGATTTAACTGATGGATTTTGAGCAAAGAAGGGGAAGCATCCCCCTCTCCCAATCTCTCACTCTTTGCCTTCCTAGCTCCACATTCCTATACTTTGGGGGTCGCGGTCTGGATAGCGAGAAATAGGAAAATGATTACTTATTTCTGTTGAGTCACATTGATTTAATGGCTCATCTATATCGGTTTGATTTGAGCTATCTACGGCGTAGTTTTGCACGGTGTCTGATCTTTCGGCAGCGGCAGGAAGGGCTTTTTGCTCTTTGATTTCAGGTTCAAGCGGAATGAACTCCAGACGCATTCTAAGTTTTCCTTTAGTCCAGTCTTTACCAGCACTTAATAGCTCGCAATCCAAGCCGTCTGAAAATAATTTTTCGTCTACCAATTTTGACTGCATAATTGCCATAAATTCGCTGACTTTGAATGTACATTGATACATCAAAGCGCTGGTAGGGGCAGACACAACATCGTCTTCTTGGGGAAATATTTTCGATTCGTCCATATTAATTGTCCTTATTTTTAATGAATGAAGGAAGTTCGGCAACGAATTTTGTAACGGATGTAACGGATGTAACGGATGTGAGGAAGAGCGAAGTTCTAATAAGGAAGAAAGCCCCTTAGACTTCGCGATCGGGTAAAAAAAGGGAAGAAGGAAGAGGGAGTTAATTATTAGAATCTCGCTGGTTGAGTAAGGTGGGAATTGCCCACCCTACAACCGGAGATGATATTAATCCCGATGCTTTGACTTATCCTGTTCTCCTGTGGCCCATTGGTGGCTCAGGAATTAGAAAAACCAACCGTAGGAATGTAAACCTTTGCCTAACAGATTAACGCCTAGATAACAAATCCAAACTACCACAAAACCTGTGGCTGCTAAAATTGCTGGGCGTCTTCCCTGCCAGCCACGAGTAATGCGGGCGTGCAGGTAGGCAGCAAATACCAACCAAGTAATCAGCGCCCAAGTTTCTTTCGGGTCCCAACTCCAGTACGATCCCCAAGCTTCGTTAGCCCAAACGGCACCGGCAATAATGCCAACTGTCAGTAAGGGGAATCCTAAACCGATGATGCGATAGCTAATGTTATCAAGAGTTTCTGCTAGATTCAAGCGCTGGGGCGAGAGAAGTTCTGCGGTTTGAGTTGGGGCGGTTGATGGGGTTTGAACGGTGGCTAATTCGAGCACTGCGGTGGTGCCCAAACCGTTATTGTTGGAGTTGAAAGAGGGTTCGCTGAAAACTAATGCGCTGTCGGCGCTGGTTTCTGCAATTTGAGGTTCGGGGTTTTGAGGGCGTTGGAGGCGGTAGTTGCCGTTGCGGTTGCTGTTGGTGCCGAAGGAACTACCGGTGAGTTCGATTTTTTGGCCGCGGGTGACGATTAAAAAGGCGATCGCCAGTAGCGCTCCTACCATTAAAGTTGAGTAACTGAGCATCATGACGCTAACGTGCATCATCAGCCAGTTTGATTTGAGGGCGGGTACTAGGGGCTCTGCTGATTGCATGGTTGTCGGCAGAGTCAGGGCTGCAAAGGCGGATATTGCCATTGCTACGGGGGATGTGGCTACTCCTACTAAGCGGGAACGGCTCATGTTTTCCGCGACTAGGTGGATGGCGGTGATTCCCCAAACTAGGAAAAATAGGGATTCGTAGAGATTGCTTAAGGGGAAGTAGCCGGCTTCTATCCATCGAGAACCGAGTAAAGCGGCGATGGATAGGTTGGCGACGGCCATTCCTGCGGTGCCTAGGGCCCACAGGTAGGGAATGCCGGGGAATGCTGTGCCAACCCAGTAAATGAGCATTGTGGAGAACAAAACGGCAAAGGAGATGTTGTCCAGCCAGTTCTGGAGTACGACCAGATCCATAAAAATTACTCCGGTAATGTTTTTACTTATTTTTGCTAACTAGATCGATCGTACTGGGGTTGGGCAGTTTTGGGTTTGGGATTTTGAATTTTTGTGGCAATTCTGAGTTTTTGGCGGTTGTTGAGGTGCCCGCGGGCGATCGCGGGGACGCATCAAACAAGCTACTATTGACCCACCAGACGAGTGTCACCCCGTCAAGTCACACTTGTTGATTCTGGCTGAGGGCTTGAGGTTGGACGAGTTCCAAGGAAGGAAACACGGAATGCTGATGGGCGAAATTCGATCGCCGATTAACAAAATTAGGGCTTACGCAGAGGGGGCCAGAAACCGGGTTTTAGGAAAATCCTTCGTTTTTACCCAGAGATTAAGTAAAAAACCCCGTTTCTTGGTCGGGAGTGCGTCTAGGACTGAAAATATAGGATGTTTTTTGATCTGGGGCTATCTGGAGTCCTTTAGAATTGATTGAGCTGATTACCCATTTGCTGTTTTTGCAACCAGGAAAAAAACGGAAGCCCCCGACAATGGTTGTGGATACTCCCCAAATTTTAGACTAAAGCTCAACCTCCCAGATTTATCAAGGCGAGTCAAATCTAAAATCTAAGATCTAAAATCTAAAATCGACTGACGGTTGGATCAGTTCCACAGGCTAGAGGAGATGTTGGGTTAATGCGTCGAGATTCAATATTTTACCTTAATGTCCGCAGAAGGCTCCCGCTATAACCGAGGGGGATTTATCAAGATCCGCGAGTACCCCCGATGGTTTAGCGGCGAGATGAATGCCGACCAGCTAACGATTGAGCGATAGCGAATCATTATAATTCTACCCGTGTTTGTGTTGGGTAAAATGTGGTATCATTCTACCATGTTAGTAATAGAAGCAAAGTTAAAAGGAACTCAATCACAGTACAGTAAGTTGGATGAAGCAATCCGCACCGGACAATTCATCCGCAACACTTGTCTGCGATATTGGGAAGATAACAAAGGAGTCACGAGGAATGACCTCCAAAAGCTTTGCTCGGTACTAGCTAAAAACAAGGAAACCCCTTGGACGAAGAAGCTTAACTCTCAAGCTAGACAGGCTCACGCAGATAGAGCGTGGTCTGCTATTGGGCGTTTTTATGAAAACTGTAGATTGGGTAAGCCTGGTAAAAAAGGCTACCCCAAATACAAGAAGTTCAGCCGTTCCATTGAGTACAAAAACAGTGGATGGAAATTATCTGCTGATAGAAGACAGATAACCTTCACCGATGGTTTTGAAGTAGGAGCGATGAACTTATGGAGTTCTAGGGATTTGGTCTGGTATTCAGAAAAACAAATCTCTAGGGTTCGAGTTATCAGACTTGCTGATGGCTACTACGCTCAGTTCTTAGTGAACTGGGATAGAAGAGAGGAGCATGAGTTTCAAGGAAAAATGACGGGAATCGACTTAGGGCTTAAAGAGTTCTACACCGATTCTGATGGAAATACTGTCGATAACCCTCGATATCTGAGAAAGTCCGAACGTCGCCTCAAGATGCTGCAACGCCGGGTTTCTAAGAAGCATATCAGGGGCAAAAAGCAGTCTAATAGATACCATAAAGCTCGCAGGGCTTTAGCCAAACAACATCTCAAGGTAAGTAGACAGCGTGAAGACAAGGCTCGTAAAGATGCTCTGGCGCTAGTTAGATCTAACGACCTAATTGTCTACGAATACTTGAAGATACGAAACATGGTGAAAAATCACCACTTAGCTAAGTCTATTAGCGACGCATCATGGTATCAATTCACTCAATGGCTTCAATATTTGGCCCTGGTTCACGGTGTCATTGTTATCGCTGTTCCACCTCGAAACACGACTGTTGATTGTTCGTGCTGTGGATCGAAAGTGAAGAAAACTCTTAGCACCAGGACGCATCGATGTAACCAGTGTGGCACGGTTTTAGATCGCGACCACAATGCCGCAAAAAACATTTTGGCAAAAGGATTCAAGCTGTTAGCTGAATATTTAAACAGTACCGTAGGGCATACGGAATCTGGAGCCAAAAGCTCAAAAGCGCAGGGAGAAACTAACCTCTGGCTTAAGAACGGAGACGTTCTTGCTCTAAGTTGGCTAGATGAACTGCGAACCAAGAATTCTTGGGAATCCCCCACTATATTCGGTACTCCAAATTAGTGGTGGGAGGATGTCAAAAGTTTACCAATTTGAACCGAAGGGAGGCAGAGGCGATGTTAGGGATTACGCTTGAGGAAACTCGCTTTTATCGGGAAGCTAAGGAAGAAGGCATCGAACAAGGCATTGAACAAGGCATTGTGCAAGGCCGCGAACAAGAAGGAAGAGCCTTGATTTTACGTCAGTTAAATCGCCGTCTGTTAAATCGGCGAGTTGGAACATTACCGGAATCTATCACGACTAGAATTGCTGATTTGTCGATCGAGCAAATTGAAACTCTAGCAGAGGAATTGTTAGATTTTCAGTCGATCGAGGATTTAGAGGTTTGGCTGGAGAATTTGCCGCAGGGAGATTGATACGAGGTTAGGAATTGCACTTGAGGGGGCGATCGCCCCATTTACGCGCACCAACACATCAAACGTACCCCTCTTCTATTTCCTGGGTTTTAGGGTTCTTTTCCTGCATCTGCCGTTGCTGAGAGGATGTTCAGGGTGCGATCGGGGATGATTCCGGCGGATTAGAAGCGGATTGATGATGGTGGAAGATGTTTTGGGCGATCGGGCTTTTCTAATCTTCGTCAACTACTTTTTTTGAAACGTTCAGAAACAGCAAGTAGTTTTGGTCCTTCAGCTTCTACCGTTGAAGAATTCTCTCTAAAAAAAGCTTTTTTGCCTACAAATGAAATAGCTTTTTGAGATGGAATATTAATGATGATCACAGAGAATCCCTTGTAGAATATAGTATCAATTTTCATCAGAACCTGAGTCTTTAACGTGTCAGTCAAAGCAGATTTTTTGATTGCATTAATTAATATCCCAACATGATCCTCTAGTTTTTTACCTAAAACCTTAACTTCTCTATCAATTCCGACAACATATCTATCATTGATTTCAATAGGATTAATTGCATCTAAAATTTTAATTTTTTCTGCATCTTCCTTTTTGTCAGCTACTCCAATGAAAATATATCCATCAGTGTCGGGATCGGAGTTGGCAATTCCGCAAATTGTCTCAACAAGTCTCTGGGGTAAACCATCATTTAGTTTTCTACTTGTTGGTGACAGATCGAGGAAACCTTGCTTGCACTCGTACTTAGCAGTTTCTATACGAGAACGAAGTAAGGAATTTTTGAAATTTTGTATCAACTCTGCACCGTATCCCGAAGTTGATGAATCTTGCTTTGCGAAGTAGTCTTGTATCAATCCCTTGGTTTGATTAATATTATTTCTACGATCTTGTACCTTTGCATAGCGATGGCTTAGATCTAACTTATTTTGAAGGTTTTTGAGTGCCTCCATAATCCCTTGAGGATTAGCAGGTAGAAGCTCTGATTCAATTACTAATTCAAAAAAAGCCATGAAAATTGTATAAAATGCCTGGGGAATTGGATTACTACTGCCTGAGTTTACGATATTTACCAAGCACTTGTTACCCTGGCTATATGTTTCAATATTTTCTGCCAGAACAGAGAAAGTTTTTACAATATTTTCTTCTAGTCTATTTGAGCCATAAATGGCAAGAGCATTCTCTATTGACTGGAAGTAACTACTCTCTTCATCATACAGATTATCTAGCCTCTCTCTGCTTCTTGGGAGGGGTTCATTAAGTAATATCGAGGCTGAAATATCTGCGATCATATCTTCATCGTTACTGTCACGCAGTTGAGATATTGTAAGAATTCCTTGCTTGCACCACAAAGTGTCTTCTGCTTGAATCCCATACCCTTGATTATTTGGTTTGGAATCAATACTAACCTGCGGCATATCAAATAGGCGAAGCGTTTTCGGACTATCATCCCCGCGCAACTTCATAGCAATTGTACGAACCACTTCTGCAAATGGTGTGGTTACACCTGCTTGTCGTTTCTCTTGATTACTTAAATGTTTACCACCGGAATTTATTCTACCAAAAACCTCTGTTATGTCGCTTTCATCCATTGCGCTATAGATAGTTACTGCAAGCTGATAATCTAAAATGTCCGCACATTCTGTTCTAGATAAAGTATCAAAATTTTCTACAGTATCAAATACTTGCTCATCAGCTAATTGTTTAGCATAGGAGAACTCGTTAAGATCGAAATACCTGTTGTTAAATGAAAACAAATTTTCAATAAAACCACAAATAGCATTAAGTCGCTGCATACCATCTATGATTTCATACTTGCCACTTCCATGAATTAAAGGACGTTCAGCTAATAGAATTAAAGGAATTGGGTATCCCTTTAAGATGCTTCCCATCAGGTTCTCTTTTTCGTCAATCGACCAAATTAATTTTCTTTGATACTTTCTGTTCACCAATAAGTTACCTGACCGATAAAGCCGATAAGCCTCAGTGACTGTCATGCCGCGTGGAACAATGCTCATACTCCCGCTCCCGATAAGTCAAGATTTTTATAATAGTATAATACTGTCGCTCGAAGATTATGCGACAGTTATAGCGCAAAAGTTGCTAACAGTCGATCGCCCGCAAAGTCAAACAATCGATCGACTAAAACAAACCCTATTACCAAGGATTGCCAATCATTCTAAAAGCAGACCAATAATAAGGATGAGAGAAATTCTGACTCGTCGTGTTTGCCAATTCCGGAGGTAGTGGCACATTGCCACCAGAAGTCCGCAGTATCCCCCCTTCAATTCGCACTTCTCCCCGCAACATCGCTAATTGCGCTTGCCGCAGTGCTTCTGCTTTAATCGGAGCAGTTTTTAACTGCCCGTAAAACTCCGTCATCAATCCCAAACTGCCCTCGTCGCTGACATACCAAAGAGTCGCCATCGCCGATTTAACCCCGGCTTGCACGGCTAACCCGCCAAACCCCAACTCGGCCTCTCGATCGCCCACAGCAGTCTTGCAAGCACTCAAAACTAACATTTCAACTTGCGGGCTGTGCCAATTCATTTGCCGCAACTGATCCAAACGCAATTTAATATCCCACAACTGAATAAAGGATTTGCTGGGATCTCCCGATCGAAATTCGGCGTGAGTAGCCAAGTGAATCATCCCAAAAGGCTGCTGCTGCCGCTGCGATTTCAAATTGGCCAGGGTGAAAGCTTCATTCAAGAAAGACTTACCCGGCCACTGCTGCGGGGTGATTGTCGATACTTCTATTTCCACCGCAGGTAAAGGACTCATATCTGGAAATTGCGACGCCCCCATTGCCAGAACTTGGGTATTTTTGAAATTGGCGAGGCTGGTATCTGTCAAACTCAGACTCGGCATCGATCCAACACTGTAACGCTCTACCAGAAAGCCTTTGCCGTCGTGCAGGGCGCCCATCGGTATCGATCGCAACCCCATATCTGAGATAAAAGATAAATTGTCAATGCCTTTGGCTTGCAGTTCTGCTTCGAGCGGCGCTACCATCCACTGGTAGAGCTGCTGAGCCAAGGGCAAATAACTTTTAGTGTTGCGCTTTACCGGATTAGTCAGTTCATCGCGAAATTTCCGAACAGCTTCCATTACCTCGGTGCGAGAGGTTCCAGGGATGCGCTGGCGAACCGGCACACCTTCGGGGGTGATCACCATCATTTCCAGTTCGTCAGAGGCTTGAATTTGCTGTTCTACGCGCAAGATGGGAGAACTGCTGTAAGGCCGATCGACTGTAGAACCCCTGGGTACAAAGCTGATATAAATGAGAGCTGGTTTGATGCCTGTGGCTTGTTGGACACTGCGAAGGGTATTTTGGGCATCTTCTAGAGTGGCGATCGCAGTTGTGGATGGCAAACTTAGGTAATCGGCAAACTCCCTGGTAAATCTCTCCTCCACGGGAAAAATAACGGCATCGACGTTAGTTGGCAAATTGGAAGCGTCAAGATTCCCAGACGCGGGAGGTGAAATGCGCTGTTGCAAGGAATTAGATATCTGGTTTTGCTCTTGCAAGCTGGGCGAAAATAAACGATTTGTGCTGGGTGGCTGGTTGGCTGCGAGTTCCGGTATCGGTGCGAGATTTATGGGCGCAGCAGCAGGCGCAACCACTGGATTTTGAGTAACAGTTGGTGCTGGTGGCACATTTGAGACTGGTGCAGGGTTTTGAGTAATTGTCGGTGCTGGTGGCACATTTGAGACTGGTGCTGGCGTCGGCGTTAATGTTTGTGCGGGTGCGGGTGCTGGTGCAGGAGTTGGCGCTGGTGCGGGTGCTGGTGCTGGTGCAGGAGTTGGCGCGGGTGCGGGTGCTGGTGCTGGTGCTGGAGTTGGCGCGGGTGCTGGTGCTGGTACAGGAGTTGGCGCTGGTGCGGGTGCTGGTGCTGGTGCAGGAGTTGGCGCGGGTGCTGGTGCTGGTGCAGGAGTTGGCGCTGGTGCTGGTGCTGGTGCTGGTGCAGGAGTTGGCGCGGGTGCGGGTGCTGGTGCAGGAGTTGGCGCGGGTGCGGGCGCTGGTGCGGGCGCTGGTTCCGGCGTTAGTGTTTGTAAAGGTGTTGGCGCTGGCGCGGGTGTTGGCGCGGGTGTTGGCGCAGGAGTTGGCGCAGGAGTTGGTGCGGGTGCGGGTGCTGGTGTTGGTGCTGGTGTTGGTGCTGGTGTTGGTGCTGGTGTTGGCGCAGGAGTTGGTGCGGGTGCGGGTGCGGGTGCGGGTGCTGGTGTTGGTGCGGGTGCGGGTGCTGGTGTTGGTGCGGGTGCGGGTGCGGGTGTTGGCGCTGGTGTTGGCGCTGGTGTTGGTGCGGGTGTTGGCGCTGGTGTTGGCGCTGGTGTTGGTGCGGGTGTTGGTGCGGGTGTTGGCGCTGGTGTTGGTGCGGGTGTTGGCGCTGGTGTTGGTGCGGGTGTTGGCGCTGGTGTTGGTGCGGGTGTTGGTTCGGGTGTTGGCGCTGGTGTTGGTGCGGGTGTTGGTGCAGGAGTTGGTGCTGGTGTTGGTGCAGGAGTTGGTGCAGGAGTTGGTGCGGGTGTTGGTGCAGGAGTTGGTGCTGGTGTTGGTGCTGGCGAGACAGAAGAAGCCGTAATGTTAATTTGGGTCGGCTGTACTATCTGAGGATCGGGGCTGAAATAACTTCCCTGTGTAATAACATTTTCCTTCTTTGGACCCCCAGTGGCAATGCTGCCAGCAGTACCGTTGAGTTTGTTATAGTCGGCCCCGACGCTGAAAGGAGTGTTCGAGGCTTCGCCATTGTGGCGAATGGTGATATCTCCACCATTGGCGCTACCAGTAGTGGATGCGGAAATGCTGCAAGCTTGCGACAAGCAATTGTTATCGTTTGTGAAAGTGCCTGTAGCTCGGAAATTACCGCCCGCTGTAATGTCAATCTCTCCTCCGCCTGTTCGGCCTTCGGTGTTGATATGGGTTACTTCGATGTCGTTGCGGGCGTTGAGGGTGACTGCGCCGCCTTGTTTTTCTTCTGAGTTTGCGTCTATAAACCCTGTTTGAATGCTGCTTGAGGGTGCTGCAATACTAACGTCTCCGGCGTTGCTGGTTTTGTCGATCGAGCTTGCGTTGATATTGCCGGTTTCTACTTTTCCTGTACGGCTGGTGACAGTGATGTTGCCGCCTGCGGTGGTGTCGGAGTGGGAGTCGAGATCCGCAGTGCTAATGTCGCCACTAGCTTCTAGGGCGATCGGGCCACCTTGGGAAGTTGTCAGGTTTCCGCTGACTGCAATGCTGTTGGCTGCTTGAATGTCGATCGCCCCAGCATTTGCATCTTTTACTGCAACGTCCCCCGCAGCTACTGCTCGGTTAGACGCCGTGAGTACCACTTCACCGTTGGCATTGACGCTGAGGCCTGTAGCGTTTGTTTCACCAATACCTGTGAGCAGTTCGGGCAAAGATGCGATCGGCAATGCCGAAGCTGTTACCGTTGTTCCAGTGCTGCTCGTCGCTGAGGGCGGCTCTATTTCCAAACTCAGCAAATTGCCTCGCTGGCGGACCTGCACTAAATTTGTCCCTAAGACTGATGCTACGGTAAGTTGACCGCCTGGGGCCGAAACGCTGCCTGTGCTGACAACGGTGCCGCCGAGCAAGGTTAAGTTCTGCCCTGACTTGACTGCTAAGTCTGCCGTGCTGATAATTGCCCCTGCCTGATCGGCCGCAAAAGAAAAGGAATTGGGCGCGCCTGTCAGAGATGTGTAAGTGCTACTACCGTTGGCGTTAAATGAGTTTGAACCAAATCCAATAGCGGTGGCGGTGGTAGCTGTGAAAGAAGCCGGCACGTTTAAGCTGGCACTATTGCCAAATATGATGCCGGAGGGATTCATCAGAAACAAGTTAGAATTGCCGCCGGTTACTTGAATTAAGCCGTTAATAATCGAGGGATTGCCGCCGCCTATGCCCGCTAAAATGTTGCGAATGTTGGGGTTTGATATAAAGTTGGCAATCTGATTTTCCGACAAGCCGAATTCTGTAAAGCTGTGGAAAAGATTTTGTTGATCGCTCGATAATTGTCCGCCTTCAATATCGAAGCGAGTTGGCTGCCCAGGAGTTCCGTTTTGGGCTGCCGGAGTGACGGTTGTGCCCGTTGCCTCCGCCGCTGGAACAATTGTTTGACCTTCGGCTTTTGCTTGCAAAAAGTAAAGATTTATTAAGACTATTGGCAGAGAAACTGCCAGTTTGCTTATTCTTTTTTTGGACAGCAATTTAGCCTTTATTTGAATATTTTTGGCAGTTTCCATAGGTTTTTAATGGGTAAAATATAGACAGAAAAATTAGGTAAAAAAACCTAGTTTTTCTGAAAATTTGGGATTAAAGACTGTATATTTATGAAGCTACCGGGTTTCGGACTGCAAGTGCGTTCCAGACTCACTTTCCCGACTCACTGAGGAAAATTTCCCTGTAAAATTTGCCTCTGCATTTGCAATTCCCCGAGCGTATCTTCTCCAGAATTTAAATATAACTCACAATGCCTAGAATCTGTATCTTCCCGATGACATATAAAAAAAACTGGCTTTCCTAGACGCACTCCGACCCCTAGAACCAGTTTTTTTTAGATTAGTGAGAGTTTGAAGGAAGTATGGCGGTTTAAAAAATCGGCTTCTGCGCCCATAACTGACCGGGAAAAATCCACGTAAAAAATCTTTCTTTTCCTTTTATAAACAACAAAAAAAGCCGGCTCTACAATTGCCGACCCTTAAAATTCTGACAAAAATAAGAAGTCCTGGACGCAACGGTTACACAAAGTGTAGGGTGCGTCAGAAACGGTCAATTGCTTCTTCATTCCTGGACGCAGAAACCCAGTTTTTTTACGAAAACACTTAGTTGCAGTCCAAGGCTTAAAAAACTCGGTTTCTTTGGTAGTCCTGGACGCAAGGCTGCATAGAAAGCGGTTTTGTTAACGAAAATAATTCGTTCCCGCCTGCAAAAACGATAAAAAATCCCGGTTTCTTTAGTCTGTATGCGTAAGTCCTGTCCTTGCTTCTTGCTTTTTGCTTCTGACGGCTGCCTTTCGGTTTTAATCTGTCGCCCTGTTGCTGTTTAATGGGGTACCCAGGCGGATTTGTTGAATGATTTAAGAGTTAGTTGGGAGAAGTTTGGACAGTGGGCGAGGGACTGGGTGAAGCAGGGCGCGGTGAAGCAGGACGCGGTGAAGGATTTGCAGAAGGAGTGGATTGGGTGGATTTTTTAAGACTGACAAAAGCATCATAACGGGTGGTACGATCGCCAATGACGGCCGCTGTAATGCCGATCGACCGCGTGGCGTCTATCCACATTTTTTGATTGGGAGGAAAAAACTCCGGCAAAGCTAGGTTTTTCGGGTTAAACGCACTTTCGGTGTCGATGAAGAAATTGCCGTTGTGAGGTTTAAGTTCCGATCGTACTGTTTTCTGGAACAGTTCGCTGCTTAAAAGCGGACTTTTCGGTGCCGGAACGATTGTATCAACCACTGGAGCTCCTACTGCCATAAACGCTACATCGTTCATCCAGCCGCGAGTTACCGTAATCCCTCCAAACGGCGATGTCCATTTTGTCGCAGGTTTGCCGCCGACTTGAATTTCCTCCACTCTAAACCCTTTAGTTTTCATCGTTTCATCAAGCTGTTTCAGGGATTTGTTCGCTGCGCCTCGGTTGTTTGTTTCCACCATAAATACAAATCCGGCAGCAAATTTGTCTCTGGGATTCTGGGCTGGCGCTGGTATTAATGATAGAGAAAATTCTCCCGCCATCCAGTTCATTAAGTCTTTATCTAAATCCAGCCCGGTAGTGGATTTTAAACCTGTGCGTAAAACTTGGGGATTAATCGGGGAAATCGGGTTTGCCTCGGCTCCCAATACGTAGTCTTGCCACAAACGCTGCAAGTTGCCGCCGGATACCATCATTATTGTATTGCTTGGCAGGCGGTTAGCCATTTTTAGAGCATTGTTTTCTACTGCTATCCTTCTGGTAGAATCTGGTTTTAGCCAAGAGACTGATTTGAATGCAATTCCTTCTGCATCCAGCGTTGCTGTGGTGGCAAATCCTTGATTTTGTTGCAGTTTTTCGAGGCTTTCTGGCGAAATTTCACGGGCTGAGTTGGCGGAGGCATAGGCGGCGGCAACTGGCATATTGACGTAGATTTGACCGAAGGCGCCCGGACTTTTTATTTTGTCTATGGCGTCTGCATAGCCAGGGGTTTTGGCTAGGGAAGGTTCGCCTTTGTAGGTGTCGATTATTCTGTCTGTAGCACTAGAATCTGTGGTGACTGCTAGATAGCTTGTGCCGAGTACCGCGACTGAGAAATTGCGATCGGGTACGCCTTGAGTTTCTGTGACTTGGACGCCTTTATAATTACGCTCAACTATTTTTCCTTGGCTGAGAGGCCTGGGTTTTGTTAATAATTCTTTGGCTTTGATCGGGTTGGCAATTGGCAGGATAATTGCCACTGACTGTTGAATTGGCGGAGATGGGGGCGCGTTGGGTGCCGGCGAGGGGGCTGGTATAGCTATTTTGTTGCGGAGAAAGGCTACCATTGCTGTGTTACCCACCCAGGGTTGAATGTCTTGCCCGTAGGCGTAGCCGTTGCTTGTGAGGAGGCGATCGCGCATTTGGCTTAAAAACCTCTCAAACGAAGCTTTTGACTCGGGCGTGCCAAACTCTCGCAGTCTATTCCACTGGGATTCATCGGTGGTGATGGATAGGGCCATCATCGTATCTTGCGGGACAACCGTTGCCCCCGGCGGCAAATCTTTGGCGGGCCCACGGGAAATGACGAGGTAGTAGGTTACAAAGCCTAAACCGATCAGAAGTGTGGCGGCTCCGATCGTAAACAACAGGGAAGATTTATCTTTCTTAAACATTATTCGTAAGGTTCGGGTGCTCGCAACATCATAATATATTGGGGATGGGGCATGGGGGATTGGGCATGGGGGATGGGGCATTGGGCATTGGTAATTTGTTGTTTTTTATTTGTTATTAGAAAAACTACTAACCAGTAACCACTAACCACTATAGTCCTAGACGCAGAAACCGTTTCTTTTACTAAATACTGGATTTGAGCGTTGAATCCTGGTAAAAAACCTGGTTTATTTGGTGGTATTTACGCATAAGTCCTACACTAACTACTTCCGATCCCCAATTCCCGATGCCCGATGCCCAATTCCCAATTCCCTGATGTTAGTTTCTTGCCTTAAAGTCTTTAAAGATAGTTTGAAACGAGTACATCAGCCGGTGGACATCATTTGTGGCTCTAGGAAAAATGTTGAGTTCCCATTTTTTGCGCGCGGTAGTTAGCAGTTTGGCTACGGGTTGGGAGTAACTGTTAGAAATGAAATAGCTGCCGCCTTCGTAGCGAATGTCTGATGCTAAACCAATAAAAGCACCAGCCATTTCTAGTTTAAGTTCTGAGGTGCAGTGCTGAGATTTTACTGCTAAAATTACTTGCGAGTGCCGGGGTTCGCGGTTGAGCAAGCGGCAGATATTCGCTTCTTTTTGGTACAAAATTAAAACGTTGCAGTTGTGCAGAACTCCGGCCCTACCTTGGACTTTTACTCCT
This sequence comes from Microcoleus sp. AT3-D2, assembly GCF_036705715.1. NCBI lineage: Bacteria > Bacillati > Cyanobacteriota > Cyanophyceae > Oscillatoriales > Microcoleaceae > Microcoleus > Microcoleus sp. AT3-D2. The sequence goes on from NZ_JAUBVE010000022.1 coordinate 74,045, forward strand.
AGGTGAACTTCCAGGGCTGGTTTGTCGGGAAATTCCACAACAGCATGAGTGTATGGATGTGCAGTTCCGTGGATTTTTCCCGCCGTTTTTCTAAATGTTAAATATTTCGGTGTTTCGTCGTCTAAAACATTGTTATAATAAATAGTACCACCTTCATTAGCAACTGCTTTTAGCAGGATGGTGAATAGGTAAGCGTCAAAAATGCTTGATTGTTCTGCGACTCCGTTGAAGTCTGGATCGATCGAGCTTTTTAATTTGCTTTTTATTTCGGAATTGATGGCGTAGTTGCTCGGCCCTGAAGGCAGTTTTTCGAGCAAGTGCTTGAGGGCGATCGCCTGTTTGTGACGGGGGGCTGTGACGCTGGAAGTAAACTCGATTGTTTGGGCTGATTCTGCACCTGAATTCGCAAAGGTAATTTTTGTGCCGAGGGGAGAAGTCTCTGATTCTACTTTCAAGAAATAAGCAATTTCGTCTTCCATTTCGGAAGTGTTCACAGTCGCTTGCTCGATAGCATCAATTAACAGCAAAAGTTGTTCTTTTGCGGTATAATCTTCTATCTTCAGCAGAGGTGTTTTTCTTTTGAGCGATCGCTCTTCAATTACTTTGCCGATCTCTACACTATCCGCTACTTGTTGAACTACCCAACCCAAATTAAACTCATCCAGAATTACCGCCAGTTCTTGATAGAGTTTGGCGTACTCGATCTCGTCCATAATTGTTTCTGCGCTGCACACTATTCTGATTATACAAGATAGTTTGATTTTTTGGTCAATGCCTGGTCAGCAACTGCGAAGATTGCCTGTAATGGCGGAGTATCCGAGTGTTTGAGTGTCCGAGTGGGGAAAACCTTCCTCTTCCGTGAACCTCCTCCGTCACATGGGTTAAATCCTTTACAGCATGGGTTGCCGAACTTGCTGCTGCTTGAGAGAGACAATTGGGAGTAAGCTATTCTACGACATTTGTAGCGATCGAACTATGGCAACTATCAACGACAATTACCTCAAACTCAAAGCCGGCTACCTGTTTCCCGAAATTGGGCGCAGGGTAAAAGCCTTTGCAGAGGCGAATCCCGAAGCGCCCATCATTCGGCTGGGGATTGGCGACGTAACGGAACCGCTACCGGCTGCTTGTCGGGAGGCGATGGTGGCGGCGGTGGAAGACATGGGCTCGCGGGATACCTTTAAAGGATACGGCCCGGAACAAGGTTATGAGTGGCTGCGGGAGAAAATTGCCGAGCACGATTTCAAGTCGCGGGGATGCGATGTTGATGCTTCGGAAATCTTTATTTCTGATGGTTCTAAGTGCGATTGCGGCAATATTCTCGATATCTTTGGCAACAATAACACGATCGCAGTTACCGATCCAGTTTATCCGGTGTATGTAGACACTAACGTGATGGCTGGACACACCGGAGATGCGAACGAAAATGGCGAATACGGCGGCTTAGTTTACCTGCCAATTACAGCGGAAAACAATTTTACTGCCCAAATTCCCACCGACAAAAAAGTCGATTTAATTTACTTGTGTTTCCCCAATAACCCGACGGGGGCAACTGCAACTAAGGAACACTTGCAAGCTTGGGTAAATTATGCTAAAGCTAACGGTTCGATTATTTTCTTCGATGCGGCTTACGAAGCGTATATTACCGATCCGAGTTTACCGCATTCTATCTACGAAATTGAAGGGGCGCGGGATTGTGCGATCGAATTTCGTTCTTTTTCCAAAAATGCTGGTTTTACGGGTACTCGCTGTGCGTTAACAGTTGTACCGAAGACTTTGACTGGAAAAGCAGCAGATGGTTCAGATGTCGAAATTTGGAAGTTGTGGAACCGCCGCCAATCTACTAAGTTTAACGGTGTTTCTTACATCGTGCAGCGCGGTGCTGAGGCGGTTTATTCTGAGGCTGGCAAGGCACAGATTCAGGCATTAGTCAATTTTTACATGGAAAATGCTGCGATTATTCGCGAGAAATTGACAGCGGCAGGAATCGAGGTTTTTGGTGGCGAAAATGCACCTTATGTGTGGGTGAAAACGCCTCACGGTTTGTCGAGTTGGGATTTCTTTCAGAAGTTGCTGGAAACTTGCAATGTGGTGGGAACTCCGGGTTCTGGTTTTGGTGCGGCGGGTGAGGGTTATTTCCGCATTTCGGCGTTTAATAGTCGGGAGAATGTGGAAGAGGCGATGAGACGGATTGTGGAGAAGTTTAAGATGTAAAAGGGCGAGAGATAAATCTTTTTGGGGCCGGGTTCTTCGGCCCACCCCACAAGAAAATTGATCTCTTCTGGAACAGGCATCTTGCCTGTTCATGCAAATGCTGAAAAATGTGAGTTATAATCAGCTTACTGCCGAATTTTCAGGCAGCCACTCCACAAATTCCTCGAAGTTTACGAGCTTGGGTAAAGTTAGAGTTATAGGTTTTCAGAATTACTGATAATATAAATTATATCTCTATCCATCTGCGTTTATCTGCGTGCATCTGCGGTTACAAACTCCCAATCTGCCAGTAGTGCCAGATTCAGACAATTTAAAATACTGGATTTAATCGGGCGCTTTTCATCCCAAAATACGATCGCTGAATAAAAGTTAATCGCCGCCCGTGAATTCAAAAGCTCAAAAGTTTGACGCGCAACTCCCTCGTCGTCAAAGCCGAGAAAGTAAACAGTATCATCAAAAACCACAGGTTTATCAGCTATTTCACCGATCAACCTAAAATCCAGTTTTTTATAAAGCCCGCAAATCGCAATTTTCCAAAGTTTGAAGGTATAATCGCCAACTCCAAAAATCGAAAATCGAGGGTTGTTTTGATAAATTTTGCTTTTTCGATTATCTAAATATTGCCCGCAATCCTCCAGATAGCGCCCGGTTTTAGGAGCTATTTTTTTGATATTTTCAGTTGACTCCCCGATAAATTTTTGAGTAATGAGCATATATCGATCGGTAGCATTAATTCGATTTTGAGCAACACCAGAGCCTTTGATTAGCGGAAACAGATAAGTGTCCTCAATATCGACAACTTCTCCGAATGTATTTACAAAATAATTGTCTATTTTGCGAAACTCCATCACGTTAGAACAGTCGTGCTTTACACCCGATCGCCATTTTGTCCCTGAATTCACAGCATATAAATTACTCAATTTACTGAAAGAATTTATATCCTTAACCAAGAGATTGTTGTGATATCCAATTCGGTGACAGTCTGAAGTTTCTAAACTGCTAAATACATCGCAGAAGTAGTTTCGCGAATGAGCATCAAATTGGCAGACTAACAAACAAGCATCAACATTTGCATCAAAATATTTTTTAGCATCTATTTTGTAAGTTGCACAGTCAGCGAGATTGAGTTTTTGAGAGTGAAGGTAATTCAATAACTTTCTAGCAGTCGAAGTCTTGCAAAGCATCGCTAGATCGGCATCGCGCTTTTGCAGCCATTGCACCGCCTGAATCAGCATCCATTCTGAGATATCGAAGTTACTCTTACCTGTGAGAGCATCTAAGCCACTGTGATTTTGAAAATTGTTTTTTTTAGGTAAATTTTCGCTACCAATAGTTCCTTGTTGCGAGTTGGTCACCCACGGAAAGTTGCCGAGTACAAGCAGTCGATTGCTACATCGATCGACTAATGATTTCCAATCAAAATCAAAGAAATCTCCGTGCCAAATATCGCATCTCTCATCCTGAAATAATTGCTTATTTAGTCTGACTTCTTTTAAGTAATTTTGATTTATTTCAACCCCGATAATTTTGGCTGCGGATGGAAACGAACGTGCAGCAGCTTGAATAAAATTACCGATACCGCACGTCGGCTCAATTATGGTGCCAGGATTGACATTAAGTTCTACTAATTTTCGACATACCATCTCGGCTAATGCCGGCGGTGTCTGAAAATCGCCGTATTCTAGTTTGGTTTTGCGATTGTTAGAAGTCATTGGTTAGATTTATAAACTGCGATAACACCTTCCTGTTGTCCGGCACGCTCAATGACCCTTCCATACTGAAGTCGCCATTGCAACGCATTAGAAATGGTCAAAAAACCTTGCAAGGGTGGGTTTCTCAGTATTTCGTCTGCAATGTTACCTGCTTCAATTTCGTCAACAGGTAGATTTTTGTCAAACATGAAAGCAAGCAAATCATCTTTATTGCCTTCGTTATCTAAAATATAGCGAATTCCACGGGTCATTTGAAAATCTGCTGTTCTTTCGGCACTAACGTAAATTGTATGCAAAATATTCAGCGTTGCAGTTCGGATGGTACTGTTGTCTGTCTTTTCGTAAACAAAGATAATCAGTGAATATCCCAGCCCAAAAATCTTTTGCCTTGCAGATTTGAAAGGACATGACGACTGCGGTTGCCTAACACTTGTTACCTTCACGTCAACCAATATCCCTGGGAAATCGATGCCGCTTGCTGAATTGCCATCTATAAATTCATATTGCTGCTTGAGATAGAGTCTGAACTTTTGCTCCAAATATGTTCCAACAGCCTTTCCGTCTGTGATTCCGTAAAGCAGAGGTTCCGGGTGTTGAGACTCGGCTGCTGAAAATATTGCCGCCTCAGAACAAAGAATTTCTACGGTCAGAGTTGTCATTTTGATGAACTACCACATTTTTCATTGGCTGAGAAGGTAAACAGTATCATTATTATTTGCCACTCTTAATATTCTATCGATCGCCCTCGCTGGGAAAACCAAATTGGTCTGGTAATTCATCGGAAGTAATTTGCAAAATCTTTAACAACTTCTTGTATTGAACAGGCGTTAGCTTCGGTACGGATCGCCCCGATTCCCAGTTCCTTACCGTCGCTTCCGTAACGCCAAGTGCTTCTGCTAGCTGCTTTTGAGTCATAAACCGCTGAACTCTCAGTCGCATTAGGGGCGATCGCTCGGCTCTTTCTGAGATTTCCATAGGCTATTTGTTACTTTATGTTAAATAATAGACGCTTTTATTAAATATGTTGACGCATACCGTTATTTGATTTACGCTTGTAGCAATAGAGATTAGACAGCACCAGCTAAGCCACTTGTGCTGTAGGGGAATTGCTGTCTTTTCTTCAACTTGTTATTGTACGCGGTTTTACCGTTACAAAGCATCCAACCTATCCAAAATTATTAGTCAAAGCTATGTTGCAAGATTCATCATCGAACCAAACATCGCCGAATGTTTTAACCAACCAAACCTTTGAGGGCGATCGCGAAGCAGTCCGTCACGTCATCATCGGTTCGCCGCTGGGGGTACGGCGAACCACCAACTGCACGCATTGCGCTACGAAGAAGCTGTTCGTTGGACTCATCCGTTAGCGCAGCCCTCGAAGAGGATCGCCATTCCCGACAATCGCATCATTATTACACCCGATCAGGGAGAAATCATGAGTCTGTTAGTCAAATTAATCCGGCTGCAATGAAGTCTAAATGTGCGATCGCTCTTTCTAGAATTGAGTCAAAAGTGCGATCGCGAATCTCTTCTCGTTGCCCGTGCTAAACTCAACAGATATATCCAAAAACTCTTGTGGGGTAGGCATCCTGCCTGCCCTTGGCACAAACTTAACAACTAGCTCGCAATTCAGCTTATGATTGTTATCACCCCCGTGCTTAAACCTGTTAGCCAGATCGAGCTTACTCCCGGTAGTGTCGTAACTATTCCCAATATAACTTGGCTGGAATTTGAGTCTATTTTGCAGGAATTAGGAGAAAAGCGAAGAACCAGAATTGCCTACAGTAACAGTACCTTAGAAATTAGGGTTCCCTTACTAGATCGGGAAATTCCGAAAGATTTAATTTCCGATATTGTAAAAAATTCACTCAAGTCAGCGGGCAGAAGATATGAACCCTTTGGATCTACTACTTTCAAACGGGAATGTGCAGCAGGAGTTGAACCTGATGCTTGCTTTTACATTCTAAATTATCAACGAATGATTGGCCGCCGCCGACTGCAACCCGACGCTCCGCCACCGGATTTGGCAATTGAGACGGATGTTACTTCTAAAACTACGATCGATGCCTATAAAATTATTGGAGTTCCAGAAGTATGGGTTTATGACAGCGGCCGACTTCGCATTTATTTGCTGCAAGATGGAGAGTATGTAGAATCCGATATGAGTCCGAATTTTCCAGAAATCGCGATCGCCCAACTGATTCCTGCTACAGTGGAACGTGCTTTGCAGGTAGGAAGTTGTCAAGCGCTAGAAGAATTGGAAAGTGCGATCAGCTAAACTCCTAGGAGACGTTACGCACTTCGCACTTCGCATCCAAAAAATTACACATTTACTGCCAAATTGTCAACCCCTAAAGGTCGATAAATTGTATCTCTTTGCTGATAATCCCGCCCCAAAGAACTAATCGCATTTTGCAAATCTTCGACAGATTGACAACTGCCGCCAACCGCACCGGCCATCGTTGTAATGTGCTCTTCCATCAATGTACCGCCGATGTCATTGCAGCCCCATTTCAGCGCTTCTGTAGCTCCATCTAAACCTAATTTTACCCAACTCGGCTGGTGATTGGAAATCAAATTTCCCAAGAAGATTCTCGATACAGCGGTGAGTAACAATGTATCTGCTAAAATTGGTTGGTCGCGGCCGACTCGACTCCGCAAAGGAGCCGGTGCTTGCTGTCCGACAAATGGTAGTAAAATAAATTCTGTAATGCGTGCTCCATAGTTTTGGTCGATCGCAGTTTGTTGGAGCGATCGCACTTTTTCTAAATGCAAAACCTGCTGCCCTGCCGTCTCAATATGCCCGCACAGCATCGTACTCGTTGTCGGTAAACCCAGACTGTGAGCAGTTCCCACAATTTCCAGCCAAATTGCCGAATTTAGTTTTTCCGGGCAAATCACCCGTCGCACAGAATCGTCGAGAACTTCCGCCGCGGTTCCCGGCATCGAACCGACTCCCGCATCCCGCAAAGCCGAAATTACATAGCTGAAACTAAGATTATCTCCTCTGGCAATAAATTCTATTTCTTGCGGCGAAAAAGCGTGCAAGTGCAATTGAGGAAATTTATCCTTAATAGTTTTCACCAATTGCAGATAATAAGGCAAAAATGCGCCGTTGAGCTTAGCTTGAAGATTTAAGCCGCCCTGCATACAAATTTCCGTCGCACCCCGCTGCACTGCATCAGTTGCCTTTTCCTGAATTTGAGCTGCATCTAACCAAAAAGCGCCCTCATCTCCGTCGTCGCGGCGGAACGCACAAAAACTGCAATGCTGCTCGCAAATGTTAGTAAAATTAATATTCCGATTGATAACGTAGGTCACTGTATCCCCTGATTGTCGGCGGCGGAGCAAATCAGCGGTTGTTTGAATAGAAGCTCGCGCATCGGGATCTCTTTGCTGCAAAAGAACCAAGGCCTCTGCAGAAGAGATATTATAACCTTGTAAAGCTCGATCAAGAATTGCATCCACAGTTTTCTTTTTAACTCAATTACAGAATTACTGACTAGAATTAAGGCGTTTTTATATTTTAACTAATCAATTATGGAGGAACGATATTTTACAATCTCAAGTGCTACCAAACTCTCCTTGACTTTCTGAACACTCAAATTATGGGCAGCTACCAACCAAATCAGGTCTTGCCAGTGCCGTCGGGGCCTTTGCAAATTCCTGCTATACAGACTTTCGGTTCAACTTTTGTACACGCAGGCAAACCGCCAATTTATTTTTCCCTGGTAATTCCCACCTACAACGAGTGCGGGAATATCCAGAGTATTGTGGAAAAATTGAGCCAATTGCTCGATGGTATCCTTCCCGGCAACTACGAATTAATTGTAGTCGATGACGACAGCCCCGATCGCACCTGGGAAGTTGCCCTGTCCCTGACACCGGAATATCCGCAATTGCGGGTGATGCGCCGGGAAGAGGAGCGGGGACTTTCCACAGCGGTGATTCGCGGGTGGCAGGTGGCTCGGGGCGAGGTTTTGGGCGTCATCGATGCCGACTTGCAGCATCCCCCGGAGACGCTGTTGCAGCTTTTAGCAGAAATTCAGCGGGGAGCAGATTTAGCTGCTGCCAGTCGTCACGTGGGCGAGGGTGGGGTGAGCGACTGGAGCCTTGTCAGGCGATTTTTATCGCGGGGCGCTCAAACCCTGGGGTTGGTGATCCTGCCGGGAGTGGTGGGCCGAGTTTCCGATCCGATGAGTGGCTATTTTATGGTGCGCCGCAGTTGCATAGCGGGCAAAACCATGAATCCTGCTGGTTACAAAATATTGATTGAAGTGCTCGGCAGAGGCGATATCGGCTGGATTGGAGAAGTTGGTTACGTGTTTCAGGAGCGGCAAGAAGGCGAGAGCAAAGTTACCTGGAAACAGTATATTGACTATTTGCGACATTTGCTTCGGTTGCGGTTTGCCCGCTGGCCGATGGGCCGATTCCTGCGGTTTGGTGTGGTTGGTTTCAGCGGCGTTTTTGTGGATATGGGAGTTTTTTACCTGCTGCGGACTGTCCTCGGTTTGGGGCTGACTCGCAGTGCAATCTTTTCTGCTGAAGTGGCAATTATCAATAATTTTTTGTGGAATGATTTATGGACTTTTGGTGATATTTCTAAGCGGCAGCCGGGAAAGCGCCAGCGCTTGAAACGGCTGTTGAAATTTAATGTGATTTGTTTGATTGGCTTGATTATGAATGTGCTGCTGGTGAATGTGCTGTTTAATGTTTTTAAGGTAAACGAATATTTGGCTAAGTTGATTGCGATCGCAACTGTGACTCTGTGGAATTTCTGGATCAATATGAAGCTGAGTTGGCGGGTGACGGACGTGAAGTAGGTAATGGGAAATGGGTAATTGGTAATTGGTAATTGATAATGGATAAAATGACTGATGGCTAATGACAAATTGGTCTCCTGCCCTATGCCTTTGAATGACCGAAAGCATCTAGGATACAAGCCCCCGGATTTATCCGTGGGGTCAATGCTTCAATTCTAAAATCTAAAATCTAAAATCTAAAATCGATTGACTGAATTAATGATTAAGAACAAACAACTGTTGTTGCTATTTCTGTGGACGGCGATCGCCTTTATTTTGCGCTTTGCCAATTTGGACTCGAAACCGCTGTGGACGGATGAGTTTTCCACTCTAGTGTTTAGTTTGGGCAACAGTTTTCGCGGTGTGCCGATCGATCGCGCGATCGACCTTTCTACATTATTAGAACCGCTACAATTGCGCCCCGATGCTGACACCGCCGACGTGCTCCGCAATTTGCTGCTAGAAAGCAACCATCCACCAGTATATTTTATGCTCGCTCATTGGTGGATGCGGTTGTTTGCGGTTTCAGAGGATAGTTTAGTTTGGATTGGGCGAGATCTTCCTGCATTATTGGGCGTGATTTCAGTTCCCGCTATCTACTTTGTAGGCAAATTCGCTTTTAGTTCTCGTTTAGTCGGTCAATGTGCGGCCGCGATGATGGCAGTTTCTCCCTACGGCATTTATCTCGCTCAAGAAGCTCGCCATTACACTTTAGGAATCTTATTAGTTATTGCCTCTCTTTTTTGCCTCGTATTAGCTGCAAAAAAGCTGCAACAGCGCGCTCCCTTGCCTATTTGGGCGGTGCTGCTTTGGGTAGTTGTTAACTGTTTTGGAATTGCGGTTCACTACTTTTTTGCACTGACTTTGTGTGCCGAAGCAATAGCCTTAATTGCTGTAATCTGGATGCAGTTTCATGGAAAGTTGCCAATTTCAAACAGCCAGCAGCCTAATATTTGGCAATTTCAAATTCTTTGGCGGCTTTTCGCAGTAGCGATCGGCACTTTGGCGGGCGGTTTAGTTTGGCTGCCGGTATTTTTGTCAAATAAATACGGTAGCGAACTAACTAATTGGATTGTCAGCGGCGATCGCACATTCTTAGATTGGATCGCGCCGATTTTTCAAGCTTTAGCTGGATGGATCACTGTGATGTCTCTGCTGCCGGTGGAATCGCAAAATTTGGCAGTAGTAATTGTATCGGCGATCGTAATGACAATATTTTTTATATTGGTGCTTCCCATCCTGTTTAGCGCTTTTAAAAATTCCTTAACAACGCCCGATACTCGTTTAGGTACTGTTATTTTCGGCGGATTTGTGCTAGGAGCAATTTTCCTATTTTTCAGCTTTGCATATATTTTAGGAATTGACCTAACTCGCGGCGCTCGATACAATTTCGTCTACTTTCCGGGTGTGATATTGCTTTTAGGAGCAACCTTGGCGGTTATTTTTAACACACCTACAGCCAAAAGTCAATGGTTTAATTTACGGGCGATCGAAGTTCCGGGCAAAAAAGCAGTGGTGCTAATTTTAGCAATGGGTTTTTTTAGCGGTGTCACAGTAAATTCCAATCTCGGCTATCGCAAATATTACAAACCAGACCTTTTAATTCCGATTATCCGCGAATTATCGAAAGTTCCCGCGTTAATTGCCACTACTCAAAACACTCATGTAGAAATAGGAGAGTTGATGGGGATAGGGTGGGAATGGGAAAAAAGTTCGGCAAAGGATTTTGTAACGGATGTAACGGATGTAACGGATGTTAGGAAGAAAGAAGAAGTTAAAGCCTTTGATTCTCCGCTGTTTCTTTTGGCTAATCAGAGAAGGGATGCGCCGGAAATAGCGGCAGCAACACTTGAGAAAACACTCAGTCAATTAGAACGTCCGCTTGATTTGTGGTTGGTTAATTTTCGCGCACCTGTCAATCTAGAAGCACAAAAATGTCAGCTTGAATCGCGCGATTTGCCTGCGGTGGATGGGTATGAATATCAAGTTTATCATTGTTCTTGAGTTGGCATCGCCCGCAACGACAGTCCGATCGACTAGAAAGAGCGATCGATAAATTTATGACTCACTAAACTGACATTGCTAAAGCTATTACCAATACGCATCACCCCGCTGATGTAGATGTAGGGTGCGCTGGGCGCACCTTACCGCTATCAATACGATCGAGACTGTTCAATTAAACGCTAGGAGTCAGCGGCCAAATGTTTAATTAAGACGCTCATCACTTCACCGGGATTTTGAGTTGGGACAAGCGGACTCCAGTCAGAAACGCAGGCAAAATTATCGCGGTGAAAAGAATGAATGACGCGGGAAACAACAGGACGAGAACTGATAATGAAAAGTTTCAAGAGTTCTCGGTTAACTGAAGTTTGCAAGTTTGGTTCTTTAGCAGGGGGCTGATTGAGTTCGGTAGTTGGATTTTCTGGCCCAACCTCGAAAGCAAGTATTAATTCGGTATTGGGTAGCATTTGCCGGATGACTTTCAGGGAAGATTCTGCTTCGCTGCGGCTGCGAAATTGCGCGACGGGTAAGCGCTGAAAGTTGGGCAGCAGTCGGTAAATAATCCAGGCATTCGCAGTTTCTGGGTTGTTCATGGCTGTATTGTAAATTGGGTATGTTTGCCCATAGGAATGTGACAGACTTGCACCTTTTATTTTTAGTGCAGTCTGTTCTGGCTATGGCTGTGCGTGTTACAAGCTATTTAAGCGCTTAAATTAGGCGGTTAAATTAATCTGTTATAATAATATGGTAAAAAAAAGGCAACGTCAACGGCAACCACAAAATGAGTTGCCTTTTCGGAGACTGCGAGAGGACGCTAACTTGAGCCAAGAAGAGTTGGCTGTGCGGATGGGGGTGTCGGCTTCGTCGGTGCGGCGATGGGAAAAGGGAGACGAACCTACGATGACTGTTCGGCAAATGAGGGATTTTTGCCGTTTGGTGGGGGTATGTTTTGATGACTTGCCGGATTATCTCAGTCGGCGAGTAGATGAGGAGGAGTCACTAGAAATTGACGGTCGGAGATTTTGAAAAATTATGAGGCTATTCGAGAACAAGCAATTTTTGGTGAGTTGCTGGTTTGAATTGCGATTGGTATCAAAAAACAACCACGCTATAATTTTTGTAAGTTTTGGGAAAAACTGCAATGTTAAATTACAACTTGCCGAGGTACTTGCCCTCAGCCGATGAACTGCCAGATTCTGACGAAACGCCTGTGGATAACGAACTTCAAGAACTAATACCGGGGTTGCTAAAAGCAATATTGCTCATACTTTGGGCAGAACGCATGGACTGGTTTTTTGGCATAGATATGGGTATCTATTATCACCCTGAAAAAGCTCCAATTGTCCCCGACGGTTTCTTGAGTTTAGGAGTAGAACGGTTTTACGATGAAGAGTTGCGTCCCAGTTACGTACTGTGGGATGAAAAGGTTATCCCAACTTTGGTGCTGGAAGTCGTTTCCAAAAAGTATCGCAAGGAATACAGCACAAAGTTGGAGGAATATCAAGATTTAGGCGTGCTTTATTACATTATCTATTCATCTCGCCGCCGTCGCAAACCCCGATTGGAAGTACATAAGTTAGTTAATGGGAAGTATGAATTACAGTCGGGACATCCCGTTTGGATGACCGAAATAGGTTTAGGAATTGGTTGTGAAAGGGGAAATTATTCTGGGGTGACGAGGGAGTGGCTGTATTGGTACGATGCAGATGGAAAACGTTATCTGACTCCAGAAGAACAGGTGAACATATTAGCACAAAAATTACGGGAGTTAGGAGTCGATCCAAATAGTCTGAGGTGAAGTAATTATTAGAGCGATGATTGGGTAAAGCCGACATTTCTATATTCTTCCGGTAGGAAGGGAGTAAGTTTTTAATCTTTCCTAATACTATCGGGCACGCCCACCGCCGAAATACCCGATATCGCCTTTAAATTCTGACACCGAATCAATTCGTTAAAATCCAAACTCCGCCCTTCAATTTGCGCCACAGCCTCGATCGCCCCAAGCAAATGGTCGGCCGCTTCCGCTTCGTTGTAACCGCGCCTTCCCGCTACTCTAACCGCCCCTTCGTCAGCATCTAACTCTACTTGGGAACTGCGGTTGTCTCGCCAAATTCGAGTCATGGCGAGTCCCGTCAAACCGCCCGCGATCGCAGTGCCGATCGCATCTCCCTGCAACAATTCTACAACAGTCCCGACAATTCCCGCCAGAGCCGCACCTTGATAAATATCCGGTTTAAACCACTTAAAATTGCACAAAAAACTTACATTCCGCAATAGCAGTAAATCCCGCTGCGGCTTAGATAGCAGCCGCCACAAATCAAAATTAATATAAATCGGGCGAGATTGATTCCAAGGCAACGGAAAATCGCAGTCAATTACCGTTGATTGTTGTGGCTTATTAATAATTTTACACATCATGCGGCCGGAAGCGGGCATCACATCTAACAAGCGGCGAATTTCTGGATCGGGATTCATATATTTTGGGAGAATTGGTAATTGGTAAGGGGGAATTGCATCGGCATAAAAAACAATAATATCCATCAGCGGCTTGTAGATACTGTCTTGAACTGTCAAGGGGTAGCAGTCAAATAATTGGGGTCGAAAGGCTTTTGGGATTTTAAAATCCCAAAAGCCAAATGCACCA